>UQKC01000001.1 GCA_900541495.1 uncultured Ruminococcus sp.
TGCAAGCAGATGAGGTGCTAAGGCTTTAGCCGGTGGTTTTTAGAGGTGACCTTAAAGGTTTCCTAAACTTATAGTTGCATTATAACATATTTTGTGGTATAATTCAAATACATAATATGAATATCTGATATAAATTCAGGTTATGAAAATTGGGAGTTGAATTTATGATCTCTGAAAGCAATCTGAACAGATACAGACTTTTCTGTGCAGTAGCCGAATGTGAAAGTATATCAAAAGCGGCTGAGCTTAATTACATAAGTCAGCCTGCGATAAGCAAAGCGATAACGAAAATGGAAGAAAGCCTCGGAACAGTGCTTTTTAACCGAAATCATAGGGGAGTAACGCTCACCGATGAGGGAAAAGTGTTCTATGATGAGCTTAAATCAGCTTTTGACATAATCAAAGCAGGCGAGGACAAGCTGCGCAGCATAAATGAACTTGGAATAGGTCGGCTTCGGCTCGGCGCAAGCTCTGTACTCTGCAAAGCGATGCTTTTGCCGTATCTTAAAGGATTTATCAACGAAAATCCGCATATAAAAATAACTATCGAGTGCCAGTCCTCGTCAAGAATACATAAAATGCTTATGGACGGAGTCATCGATGTCGGACTTATGGTAAAACCCGATAATATGACCGAACTTTCATTCATATCACTCGGCGAAATAGAGGATATCTTCACTGCAACGCCGAATTATCTTGACAATCTTGCTCTGCGCAACGAATCGGATATATTTGAAAACGCCAATATAATGCTTCTCGACAGCGAAAATGTTTCCCGACATCATGTTGACAAATTTTTTAAGGAAAATAACATTGAACCGAAACATATCCTCGAAGTCAGCAATATGGATATGCTCATCGAATTCACTAAGATCGGTATGGGCGTTTCCTGCGTTGTAAAGCAGTTCGTTGAAAAGGAAATAGAAAGCGGTGAACTTAAGGAAATCCCTCTTAATTCAAAGATAAACACCCGTGAAGTCGGACTTGCATTTGTAAAAACTTCACGGCTCAACGCAACAATGCAAAAGTTCATTGATTATGTTAACCGAGATAAATAAAAACTGCCGCAGGACACATAAAAATGTCTTGCGGCAGTTGATTTTTTACTTAATTTCAAGAATAGGTTCAGCAATAGATGCACCTGCAGGTACCATAGGAAGAACGTTTATATCCTTGTCGATAAGACAGTTGATAAGAACGGGGTGACCCGATGCAAGTGCCTTTTCAAGTGTAGGACGAACTTCTTCTTTTCTGCTGATAGTGTGAGCTTCAACTCCGAGAGCCTTTCCGAGCATCTCAAAATCGGTAGCCTTTTCAAGTGTTGTCTGCGAGAACTTGTTGTTGTAGAAAAGTTTCTGCCACTGACGAACCATTCCGAGAACGGAGTTATTGAATACAAGTTCAATTACGGGAAGATCATACTTTGCAAGCGTTGTAAGCTCATTCATATTCATATAGAAGCTTCCGTCACCTGCGATATTGATAACGTATTTGTCAGGATTTCCGACCTTGCTGCCGATAGCAGCACCAAGACCGTAACCCATTGTGCCAAGTCCGCCCGAAGTTGCAATGCTGTTAGGCTTAGAGAAGTTGAAGAATTCAGCTGTCCACATCTGATGCTGACCGACTTCCGTTGTAATGATAGCATTTCCGTTTGTAAGCTCGCAAAGTGTTTCAAGAACATACTGCGGAAGAATATCATCGGGGTCGGAAGAAACCTGAATAAGCGGATATTCTGCCTTCCACTTTTCAATTTCAGCCATCCATTCGTGATGATCCTGCTTTTCAAGCTTTTCGTTTATAAGAGAAAGGGCAAGCTTTATATCTCCGACAACCTTATCGGTAACTTCGACATTCTTATTGATCTCGGCACTGTCGATCTCAAACTGAAGTATCTTTTTGCCCTGCATAATTTCATCAAAGCTCTTGGCGTTGCAGGTTACACGGTCAGAAAATCTTGAACCGACAACGATCATAAGGTCACATTCACCGACTGCAAGGGAAGAAGTCTTTGTTCCGTGCATACCAAGCATACCCGTATAGCGAGGATTAGTGTTGTCAAATGCAGCCTGTCCCATAAGTGTGAGTGAAACGGGGGCGTCAACGAGATCTGCAAACTTAGCGAGCTCATCAAATGCACCTGAAAGAACCGCGCCGCCGCCTGCATAGATCATCGGCTTCTTAGCAGCAGCAATAACCTTTACAGCATTTTCAATCTCTGCTTCGTCAACAGAATATGTAGGCTGCATCGGTTCTTTATGTTCAAATTCGCATTTTGCAGCAGTGATATCCTTAGGAATATCAATAAGAACAGGACCTTTTCTGCCCGAATTTGCAATATAGAAAGCTTCTCTGATAGTGTCAGCGAGTTCATTTACATCTTTAACAATGTAGTTATGCTTGGTGATAGGCATTGTAATGCCGGTGATATCAACTTCCTGGAAGCTGTCAAGACCGAGGAGAGATGTTCCGACGTTTCCCGTGATAGCAACCATAGGGATACTGTCCATATATGCAGTCGCGATACCTGTAACAAGGTTTGTTGCACCCGGACCGGATGTAGCAATAACAACGCCGGTTTTACCCGTCGTACGGGA
The DNA here is from genome assembly GCA_900541495.1 of uncultured Ruminococcus sp. Taxonomy (GTDB): domain Bacteria; phylum Bacillota; class Clostridia; order Oscillospirales; family Ruminococcaceae; genus UMGS363. The sequence goes on from UQKC01000001.1 coordinate 2,598, forward strand.
ATATCCGTCAGCAGCGTGTGAAGCGCCCTGCTCGTGAGAAGTAAGGATATGCTTTATCTTGTCGCTGTAATCGTAAAGTGCGTCATAAATGTTGAGCACAGCTCCGCCGGGGTAGCCGAAAACAGTATCAACTCCCTGTTCAAGAAGACATTCAAGTAAGATCTGTGAACCGTTCAATATCATTTTTAGGATCTCCCTTTCAAAAAAATGAAAATGCATTATCCGACAGATAAAATATTTTGACGTGATACATCGTGAAATTATCTGTCGAATACAATATAATTTACATTTTACCTCAAAATTTACTTTTTGTCAATGGATTTTTTGTAAAGTATGGTAACTTATATAATCATCATTCCACAACGGTTTATGTTCTTATAAAAACAATCCCATAAAATAATTGACTTATCAGCAAAAAAATGTTATAATAATATAAAAAGTTTTGTACGTTTTTAACGGTTGGTGAATATGAAAAAAACTGAAGTTACCGAAAATATAAATTCAAAAAAAGTCAGCTATAAAGTATCTCTTGGCGGTATAGTTGCAGCGCTTTGCCTTACGCTGATGTTTCTGACAGCTGTTTTTCCTCCGCTGAATATGACGCTTCCGCTGTTTGCGGGAATGTTGATATCAGTAGTCGCGATCGAAATTTCACCTTCATGGGCGCTTGTGACATATATAGTTGTTGCGATATTGTCATTCTTCATAACGCCAGATAAAGAAGCCGCCATATTTTTCAGTGCGCTTTTCGGATATTATCCCGTGCTAAAAGATGCTGTTGACAAAATGAAAGCAAAGCTTATAGCGTGGCTGATAAAGCTTGCGGTTTTTGACACTGCAATGATACTCATTTATTATATTACGATATATGTGCTTGGAACTCTTGATATTTTCGAGGAATTCGGATTTCTCGGCGACTTTATGATTCCCGTTCTGTTCATTGCCATAAGCCTAATTTATATATTGTATGATTATTGCCTAACAGTGATAAAAGAAGCCTACATCAAATGGTTTAGACCAACTTTTCTAAGAAAATTCAAATAAAAAAACGCTGCACCGTTGATTCGATGCAGCGTTTTTTATCAATCTATCATATTGTCGTTAGCCTGTGTTAGACTGTTCCAAATGTCGTTTACATTCTCTACGCATTCAAAGTATTTCTGTGCAATGAGAGAAGACGGGATTCCAAGCTCTTCGGCAGCCGTACTCATATTTCTCCAATCAGCCTTTTCATACGAAAGAACAAGGGATAAAAGTATTCCTGCCTTGCCTTCGCCTTTGAGAAGACCGTTCTTTATCTCATCGCTTATCGGGAGCTGTTCAAGCGCTTCATCAAGAGAAATATCCATAAGTTTATCAAGCGTTGAGAACATACCGAGAAGATAACCTTCGGAGCGTGAGATAGGCATATCATGTGCAAGAATAACAAGCTCTGAAGCGAACATTGCTCGTAGGAACGAAAGCTTTACAAGCTCTTCCTGCGCACCATCGTCCTGCTTGAAGCTAAGAAGGTATATCCATTGTTTAAGCTGTCCAAGTCCCAAGATAACAAGCGCCTGCTTTACCGAACGTGCACGGTTTCTGAGCGCAAAGTAAGCAGAGTTTACAAGTTTAAGAAGAGAGTAGGTGAGTGATACATCACGGGAAATTATCTCTTCGATCTCGTCAATATCAGGCTCATCTCTTGTAACTGCGATCATAAGCAGGAAGAAGTTGCTCTGGAGATGATTAGCCTTTTTAACAGTAGATGAAGTTTTCTGAGCAAGATAAGAACCCTGAAAATATGAGCAACCGAGCGCCTTAGCACGTTCATACTGTTCAGCAGTTTCAACGTTATAAGCAATTACCTTTTTGCCGAATGACATACCGATCTTTACAAGATTTTCAAGCGAGGGATCTTCGCGCGAGAAGTTTATTTTGATATAGTCAACAATATCGAGTATACCGAAAAATCTCGGTGCAAATTCAAAGTCGATAACAGCGATCTTGTAGCCGCTCTGTTTGAGCTTTGTTATGTAGCTGTGCGACATCGGATTTGTGATAAGCGAGTCTTCGATCTGAATTACAAGCTTGCTTGTTTCAAACATTTTAGGAATGTTTTTTTCAAGCAGGCTTTGTGTAAAGGTCAGAAAAGCGACCTTGCCGCTCAAAAACTTCTCACTGTTCATCGAAGAAAGAAAGTTTTCGATAGCATTAGCAGCAGTCGAATCATCAGTCTGAGTTTCAGCAAAGCTGCTGTCAGCGTATAATATTTCATAGCCGAATGTTTTCTGGTTAGAATCCATAAGTGCTTGTCTTACAATATAAGAATCCATAGCAATACTCCTGTTTTTAGAGATTTCATCAGTAGGTACAATGCTTTATATTTATTATAATACATTTTTGTGAAAATTACAATATTATTTAAAATTATAACAATTTGTTAAATGAATATACATATTTATCCGAGAGCGTTTTTATCATATCAATATCATTCTCAGAGTATTTATCGTAAACAGCGCAAACATAAGCATCGGTTTTTGAAGCTGTCCTGACCGCAGTAAGCGTGTCTTCAAAAATAATGCATTTTGAAAGCGGATAGCCTGCTATTTCAGCTGCTTTTAGATAGATATCAGGTTCATTCTTGCTTTTTCCAACTTCATCTGTTGTAATAAAGCCGTCAAAAAGGTCATAAATGCCGCTTCTTTGCAATAAAGGCTCATAAAGTTCAGCAGGGGAGGCTGTTGCAAGGACTATTTTCATTCCCGCTATTTTCATCTCGCGCAAAAGTTCCGATGCGTAAGGTTTAAGCGGAATATTGTTCGCATATTCAATGCGGGCAAGTGCATTTATCTCTTCGGTAAATTCTTCGTCACTTATCGGAACGCCAAGCTTTCTCATAGCATCGGCAGCCTGCTGATAAGTCAGCGAAGCAAGCCTGACGATAAATTCATCGTCAGCTGTGATACCGTATTTTTCAAGAATAATTCTGTCAAGCTTTTCCCAGATTGTGTTGGAATCTGCAAGTGTACCGTCAAGGTCAAAAATCGCAGCAGAAAAACCGGTCAAATCAGCGTTCATTGATTTTCTCCTTTATAAGAACGACCTTAACGTTTGGGTTAAGTTCACTCGGAACTGAAATAATATCATAACGTCCGAATGATTTTATAAACGGTGTAAGTTTTTTGTATCCGAAGTGACGTACATCAAAGCTTGGGAAACGCTTTATAAGAATATTTCCGACATCACTGAGCGCCGCACATCCACTTTCGTCTGAAACATCGGAAACGATCTCGGCAACCGCACGTTTGATATTGGCTATAGTCATATCGTCCAAATCGTTATCACGCACTTCTTCTTTATCATCGGAAACCTTTTCTCCGCCGATTATTTCAAGATACTTAAAACGGTTGCAGGCAGCAATAAATGCATTAGGCGTCTTTTTTTCGCCCATTCCGATAACATTCATTCCGGATTCACGAAGTCTTACCGCAAGACGGGTAAAATCACTGTCGCTCGAAACAATACAGAAGCCGTCCACACTGCCCGAATAGAGAATATCCATTGCATCGATTATCATTGCAGAATCGGTCGAGCTTTTTCCCGTGGTATAACCGTACTGCTGAATGGGTGTGATAGAATGGTTGAGAAGAATATTTTTCCACGATGAAAGTCCCGGGCGTGTCCAGTCACCATATATTCGTTTATATGTTATCGTTCCTTCATTTGAAATTTCGTCAAGTATTGCTTTAATATATTTATCCGAAACATTGTCTGCATCAATAAGAACCGCGTATTTTTTGTCTGACATTTTAAACCTCCGATAATTAAATTGTATAGTAAAAATATTGTAGCGTTTATATTTCGAGAAAAATGTAAAAACGAGGTTTCTTTATGTTTAAAGATTGTTCAATCCATTGGAATGTATTCTCTGTGGATAATCCTTAAATGCATAGTTAAGGTCAACTTCTCCGTCAATACCCTTGACCTTTCCTGTCGAACTGTACTGCCACATTCCATAATGATAGTCGTAGTTGCTTATAAGACGTTCCTCGTCACCCCAGCAAGCGACCCAAATATCGTATGCTGTAAGCTGTTCTATATAGGTGTTGTCCGTGAGGAATTTTGCTCCGCTGTATATCATTGCAAAATAGCCTGCATTTTCGAGTTCTTCCATAAATGCGGTTATGATGTTCGTGACTTCTTTGCGTGACATAGAATTGTAGAAGCTTTCCTCAATATCAAGAACAACAGGATATTCGGGGCTGTATTTTCTTATTGTTTTAAGGAAAAATCTCGCTTCTTTCTTGGCTTCGGAAACACTTCTTGCGTATGTGTAATGATAAAAACCGTAAGGAATACCGTATTTTTCACAGCCATTTACGTTCTGCTTGAGTTTTATATCAACATCAGTCGAACCAAACGAGCTCCTTATCATTGCAAAATCGATACCACTCGTACTAACCTTTTTCCAGTTGATATCGCCCTGCCATTTTGAAACGTCAATTCCTTTGAAATATTCGCTGTAAACACTGACGCTGCAAACAGCCTTTTTGCCCGATGAAGTTCTTAAAACAATATCCGTTATTCCGTCGGAAATACCTGTAATAACGCCATTTGAGTCAACAGTTGCAACAGATGTATCTTCCGAACGGAAGCTTACTTCATCATAAGCGCCGAGAGGATAAAGAATATAGCTGAGCGTTACGCTGCTGCCCTGACGCAAAGTGATATTATCACTTATAGGAGATATCTTGGTTACCTTTTTATTACTTCCGCCATGAGCGTATGGGTCGGGAACAGTGACTTTGATACTTGCGGTCAATCCCTTTGAAGTTTTAAGCTTGATAACAGCACTTCCTATACCTACTACCGAAACAAGTCCGTCATCATCGACCATTGCAACGCTTGGATTTATCGATCTATATGTAACATAATCATCACTCCGTGCAGGATAAAGCTTATATTTTATCTGATAGGTACTGCCAAGGTTAAGTGTAGGCTTTAGATCGGAAGTAACACGAATGCGATTTGCAGGAGTTGTGACCTTGGTTCGTTCATTGCTGCCGATAACGCCCTCCTGCTCTTCGATAACGCTACTGTTTTCATCACTGTTTGATGTATTATCATCACTATTCGATGTTTCTCCACTGTTTTCATCAGTATCGGACATATCATCATCGAAAATTTCATCTATCATCGTATCTTCCGGATAATCATCTTCATCATCTGCAAAAATGTTTATAGATGCTGCGCTTACAGACATAAGTATTGCAGTAAAAAGTGCAATTGATCTTGACATAAAATTCTTCATTTTAAAAATCCTCATAAAGTATTTGCGGTAAAATTGGTTTAAATGGTCATATATGTTTATTGTATAACAATAGAGTCCTCTTGTCAACAAAATATTATATTTTTTTGCAGGTTTTTTTGCAGGTAATTTTTGTTTAAAATTACATTATTACCTTGTCAAAAATGACAAAAAATCTGCATGACAAACAAATGCCATGCAGAAATACAATTATTTTTTTTGTGAGATCTTATCAAACGCAGGGTTAAAAGCATAAAAGTTCTTGGAATTCAGGTTATCCTGCGTTATTCTTAAACTTTCACCAAAGCGCTGAAAATGAACAAGTTCACGTTGTCTTAGAAAACGTATCGGATCTTTTACATCGTTATCATCGGCAAGTCGTAGAATGTTATCATACGTTAAACGTGCTTTCTGTTCAGCGGCAAGATCTTCCGTAAGATCTGCGATAACATCACCCGTTGCCTGAAATGTAGTCGCCGAAAAGGGGGTTCCCGATGCAGCAATAGGATATATTCCCGTTGTATGGTCAACGAAATATTTGTCAAATCCGCTTTCCTTTATCTGGCTTGGAGTAAGATTTCGTGTCAGTTGATAAACAATTGCAGAAACGATCTCCATGTGTCCGAGTTCTTCTGTGCCGATATCGGTCAAGGTCGCTTTGACTTTGCTGTACGGCATAGAATATCGCTGCGAAAGATATCTCATCGCTGCGCCCGTTTCGCCGTCAGGGCCACCAAGTTGTGTTATTATAAGCTGTGCAAGTTTGGGATTGGGATTTTTGATATTTACCGGGTATTGCAGTTTACTTCAATATCAATCATATACATAAATATTATAAAAAATCTATATCAAGCTGCATATCGCTCGACATATCGTTGTAGCATTGCCGTTTAGTTTTGGAGTAATCAATGCGGCGAATTATTGATTTAAGCAGTTGATTTTTTTCTGTTGGGTTGGCGCCGTCAAATTCTTCAAGCACTCTATTTAGGCGCACAAGCAACTCATCATCCGGAATTTTGAGTGCAGGTTCAGCGGCGGCTAAGGCTTTTAATTCCGATTCGCACTTTTGAATTTTGATGGCAATAGTAGCCGAACGTTCTAAAAATTCATCTGTACTATATATGCCTTGCTCCAACAAATCATAAATCTTGCTTTTCTGGCCGAGGAGCTTAGTCATTTTCGCCTCGATAATAGGGCGTTTGTCGGGCAGCGGTAAATCAGTTTTTTTATTTTGAGTTGTAATATACTTTAATTTTGATATTTTAATAGATAGCGCTTCTTTGAGTGCTTCATCAACTGCATCCATTGAGCTACTTACAATTAAGCCACGGCACGAATTATATCTGCAAAGCAAGTGAGCTTTGCCGCTTGTATTGATGTAGCGGCGTGTGAGCTGGTGGCCACAATTTTTACAGTACAGCAAGCCGCTGTAATAGTTGAGCAATTCCGAACTGCTATTAGTGTGTGCTAAAGGGTGGCTATTGATAAGGCTTTGAACTTGATTGAATATATCCTCGGAAATAATAGCCTCGTGACGTCCATCGCAAATAATGTTGCCGTCCCGCTGAGAGCACCAATGTATTTTCCCTGCATATACGGGATTTTCAAGAATTTTTTTCACTGAAACACGCTCCCACTGTTTGGACTTCAGAGGAGAAATGCCCATGCTATTAAGCTCTGCTGCGATTGCTCGTGATCCGATGCCCTGCAAGCGGCGACTGAAAATTAGTTTGATGATTTCGGCTTGTTCGGGAATAATCTCCAATGTATACACTTTTGGCTCGGGATGTATTTTTTTATATCCGTAAGGTGCAACAGGGGTAATATAATTGCCATCTTTGATTGTCGCTATTCTGCCTGCATTCATTCGGCGGCGAATTGTTTTGTATTCACGTCGGCTCATGAAAAGGGAAAATTCAAAGTATTCTTCATCATATTCATTGTTTGGATCATAATTTTTTATTGGCGTTATAATTTTTGTGTGCGATGATTTAAATGCCTGCGCAACAACGCCCTGATCTATTGTGTCTCCTCGAGCTAAACGCTCAATTTCCATCACCAATACGCCTTCATATATGCCATTGCTTACATCTGCAAGAAGTGCCTGCATTTGTGGTCGAGCGGCTATATTTTCGCCGCTTACAATTTCTTTGTACCGCTTGACAATTGATAAATTTTGTCGCTTTGCAAGCTCTGTGAGAGCTTTTTCGTGCTTGGCGAGAGTTTCACCTTCTCCTCGAGCTTCTGCTTCAACATCAGCTCTTGATTTACGGAGATACATTGCATATCCCGGCATTATTTTCAACTCCTTTTTGCAGTCAACTGCATTTGTAGAATTATTCTTCATCGCTGCCTTGCTCATCGTGAGTAGTCAAGTTTTTTTCACGATTTGCCCCGATTGGAATATTTAAATTAATTGGCGATTCAATGCAATTGCCTGCTCCATCTTTATAATTATTCGTGAGAATAATGAGTATATCAGCTATCCAGCCAATGCCGAAAAGTCCGAAAGTAAATAAATAAAGCAATCCTAATCCGGTGCGATTGGCATAAAAATGATGCATTCCAAGAGGTCCGAGAAAAATGCAGAGTACCAGCAGCATAATATTATTGATTGGCTTTGTGGATGCCATCGATGTATAAGAAGTATATGTAGCAGAGCGTGATGAAGTGCGTGCAGCAGAGCGTTTTGCTTTTTTCTTGCCGCCGATCTTGGTGCTGTATGATATGCCCGTGCCTTTAATTCCAAAATTCACACGGGTGCCCCGTTTGCCGATGTTCATCGATGCACCTCTTTTGCCGAGCGTTGTACTAATGCCCCTCTTGCCGAAATTTAGCTTTATGCCGGGTGCAATTTTTACCGATTTACGCATTTTAAATCCCATGATAATAGTCCTCCTCATAAAGATGCAACCGCCATTATAGGCGGTTGTTTGTGATATAATTTTCAAATTGCTTATATACTTCACGCTCGATCGGTGAAGTCAAAAATTTATTCCTTTGTCGGAGCAGGTCGAGCCGCTCCGCTCTGATCCTTGCCGCCGTGATGCTTATGTCGCACACAGCGGCAATTTGCTCCGCCGTTGTTGCACCGATACCCCAAAGTACGCAAGAGGGCGCAAGCAGACGTGCGGCGAACATATCCGCCGCCGTTTCGTCTTCGGGTTTGACGATGTTGCTTTTGCGTGTGTAATACCCATTTTTTAATGCATGGCCGAGCAGTATATGTCCGAGCTCGTGCGCAACAGTAAAGCGTTGTTTGCCTCTTGTATCAGTATCATCAAACACGATGTACCATACGCCATTCTGCTTTACAGCAACGCCGCTTTCAGTCGGACGCAGCTCTTGTGCCGTGGTATTATCGAGCAGTACAATGCCGAGCTGATCGCAGATAGAAGATAGCTCTATCGGTAAGCGATCACAGCCGAAATCAAGCAGAGCCTGCCAAGATGCATCACGGATATTTTTATAAAATCCATATATATTATTCAAGCATATTCCCCCTTGACGGTATTGTAGCCGTCAAGGGATTTTTTATGCTTGGATTTTAAAGTTTGTGTTTTGTCGGTGGGATTTTGCTGAAGTCTTTTGTCGTTGTTGTTATCTCCGGTGCGTGATTGTCGGTTGACTTCGCCGCACGGAAGATTGTGGATTGAGCATCGTTATCAAGCAATAACAATCGGTCAACTGCTGACTGCATATCGGGGTTGTTGCGATATGCGGTAACGACTGCTTTTTCGTGGGTTGTGAGGATAAATGTTGTATCATCATCACTTTGCAAAACGTAATCGGTTGACACATCAAGAGCTTTGCAGATGCGTATCAGTACATCAATATCCACTTTCTTATTATCACGATCAATAATGCTATATAAAGTGCTTGCAGATACATCAGCCATTTGAGCTACCTGTGCCACTTTGAGGTTACGGCTTGTAATTATATCCTCTAACCTTTTGCCAAGTCCCATTGTTTTGACCTCCTCTCTGATTATCAGTATATACCATTATAGCGTAAAAGTCAAGGCATTTTATGCAAATGCGTAAAATATCAGATAGATATACAAAAATATTACGCGAATTTGTGCAAAGCTACAAACATTATGCAAATGCATAATTTAATACTTGACATTTTGCGCATTTGCGATATAATAAAAGCATAGATTACGCAAATGCGTACAGAAAGGAGTAAGAAATAATGAACGAGTATAAAAATCTCATCGGAGAAATTGCTATCGCACATCTTAATTATGTAGATATAGCAAAAGAGCTCGGCATAACAAGAGACACGCTTCGCAACAAGATAAGCGGCAAGACAGCATTTAACATTGACGAGGCTATCACTCTAAAAAACAAGTATTTTGCAGATAAGAGCTTTGAGTATCTCTTTGAGAGAGCATCGTAACAGATAGGAGGCGATCAAATGCCTATAAGCCGCAGGAAATACAAAAAGCTTTGCAAGAGAATTGACGAGCTTGAAAAGAAGGTGAAAGAGCTTAAACCCACACCAACGGAACTTTGTGTTCAGATCAAGCAGAATGGTGTAAAGCCCGAATTCAACATTCTCGAAAGAGAATATAAAAAGCAGGCCAAATACATCATCGAGAACTATTTCCCGAAATACTGAAAAAGGGGGCGAAACTATATGAAGGATCCTTATCGCCTAGAGAAAAAGGATAATTATATATTTTGGATTTCAAAATGGTGCCACGGCAAATACACCAAGGAGCAGCTTAAAGCAAAGCCAATTAATGAACTGCAGGAAATATATAATAAATTGCTTGCAGACAAAACCAGCAAAATCTATTAATAGGAGGATAAAACTATATGACACCAACAGCAGAAATCTTCACAGTAGCCGGATCACCGATTTTGCAGTTAATTGCAAAAGGCGAATTTCTCGACTGTGTAAAGTCGGCTGACGGCACAATAAAGTTCAGATGCACGGCAACGGTGATAAGGCTCACGCCACAGGCTTTGAATGAATGGCTTTTTGCCAAAACAAACGATAGCAAGGAGTTTTTCAAGTCGTTCGAAGAATATGAAAAGTATATCGCAGATAAAGAGAAGGCAATAAATGAGCTGCGAAAGAGCATCACCAAAGCCCTTAACATCGAAGATAGGGGCGTGGCGATAACGCAGAACGAATCGGAGATATTCACCGTAACGCAGATTTTGCCGCTGGAATGAGACAACCCCGTGCAGCAATAAGAATGAAGAAAGGAGTGAGATAATGTATCAGATCATATCAGAGAAAATCGAGAACGGCGTAATAACAACTATATTCCGAGCTTCAAACGGCGCACTTGTGACGATGAGAGAGCCGATACACACTCCCGAAGAGCAGCAGAAAATAAATAATGATTTTCTTGTAGCTGCAGCTGCTATCTGCTATCCCGGCAAGGATATAAGCAATGTATCAAAAATCTCTATGATTTGCTAAAGGAGTAAAAAACTTTATGACAGACGAAAAAATTTTTTTAAAGGAGATCATCAGCGCATCAGACGCCGGTGATGATAAAAAGCGCGCTTCACTTATGGCAAAACGCACGATTGAACACATCAACCGCATACACATCGAAAAGATATCTTCAATTGAAGCACCGTGCCTTGTTGCCGCCATTATGAAGATATATGCGCTTTATCTGAATGGCTTCGATGCCAAGACTATTAAATTAGCTAAGGAAATTGCGAAGCATATAGATATAGCTGGCGTAAGATACGAATCATATAAAAAGGTTGGTGATATCGATGTTTGAGAAGCCAACGAAGAAAGAGGCTATACAGAAGCTTCTTGCCGCTATTAAGCTCTGCAAGGCTACATTTGCAGATGATTTTCCGAACTTCTGTGAAGTGCTCTCGGAATGGGAGCAGAGCCTTAAGCAGAGATTTAAAATCTTGGTGCAGAAAAGCCATGACGATAGCTGAATTCATCAAGGCGTGTAAAGAGTGCGACACACCACAAAGGGCGGCGGAACTGCTCCGAGATGCTTGTAGAATTGCCACAAAATATGTTGAGCAGGCGAATTTGGCACAGAAATATTCGGAGCAGGTCGAACGGCTCACAGCCGAACTTGAAGATAAGTGCAAGCAGCTTGCTGAGCTTGGAAGTCTGAATGCGCTCATCGAACGGCTCGACAATTCGGCTTGCCGCAACGAGGCATCAGTCGAAAAGCTGGACAAGCTTTCAACGGAACTATCAGCACAGCCGCCAAAGACAAAAAAGAAAACGCCCTCAAATAAGCAAAACGATACAAGAGCTAAATACGGCGAATATAAGCACGTTCTGCTGACGGGGGCGCAATACGCAAATCTTGTGAATGAGTTCGGCGCAAAGGTGGCGGACGAATATATCAAAAAAGTGGACGAGTATTGCCAACAAAGCGGTAAAACCTATAAGGACTACAATCTCACAGTACGCAAATTTATACGTGACGATAAAGCAAAGTTCACGAAAGCATCTTCAGAAAGCGGCGATGGCGTTCACTCTTATGATGTTGAAAAAATTCTTAAGTATTCAAAAGAGAATATACCAAATTTAAAAGGAGGGGAAAAGTAATGTACATACTCGCAATGATTATTATTTTGGGCGGCTATGTCGGGCTGCTGATCCTGCAGACGGCGCAGAACTGCAGCATATCGTTTATACCCGAAGAAAAAGCCGCCATAAAAGCGGCGGCTGAAAACTTTATGGAAAGGCTCAAAAATGTATCGCACAGACGAAGAAATAAGTGAGGAGCGTGATGCTCGGCATAAGCGAGTATTCAATGAGGGCAATCCGTATGGCTATGAGATCAATCTTGGTAATACAGTGCTTAGCACTTGGTATAAAAGATATATCGCCAAGCTTGATCATAAGGATGGCACAGAGCCGTCAGTGCGTATCAAGTGGGAGTGTTCCGTTAAGGCACTCATTGCAAAAAAGTACAAAGATTTTTATCGGTGCGACTTATGCGAGCCGATAATCGGATTTACAAAGCAACGTGTAGAGGAGCTGATTATAATGCTGGGGGTGGACTATAATGGTGCGTAAAAGCTGTTTGGGCTGTGTGCATTATCGGCCGCTGAGTGATATCAAAGGAGGTGTGCGGCATTGCCATTACATACTTGATACCAACGGTGAGCCCCGAGGCTGTGATCCCTACAAAGGCACAAAAAAAGAGGTCGCCCTCAAAGGACGACCCAAAGAAAAAACGAAAGAATAAAACTATGTGACAATTACAGTATAGCACATATCGGCTATATTGTCAAGAGAGGATAAAACTATGATAGAAGAAGCAATCAAAAAGCTTTCCAACGAAAGAAAGCTTTTTAAAGGCGGCAAAAAAGAAGCAGTGATGATGTCCGCCGTGTACAATGCCCTCGTAAATTTCTGCGAGCAGGATGAAGAATTTGCGCAGGCGGTTGCGCAGAATAAAAAAAGCCTTAGCGACTGCCTTACATCAGTAGCAAAAGGTGCAGGAGAAGCCATATCGGATATCGAAGCATATAAAAAGGCTGTACACTTTTATTTCCCCGGTGCGGATATAAAATGCACAATGGCGATTGATCTTGTTGGAGCAGCCGCATCAGATACACCGCCGATCAAGCTGATATCAAATGCAGAGCCGCCGAAAAAATCGGTGCTCAATATGTCGCTTGATGATTTATTTTGAGGGGGCGACGGAATGAAAATACAGGAAGTTTTGCCCGATTGCCCCGAAATGTCGGACGATATGCGGCTCGATATGCACCGTAAATATGATAAGCAGTATCTATTTTACCGCAAGCACAAAACATACATAGATTGCTTTTGCACAAACTGCCTTAAGCGATACCGCCTCGATCTCGATCAGGAGCTTATCACACCGCTTGACTATATTGAGCTCGACATAGCACGCAGTATAGCGCACAACGCCGAAATTCATTGCCCTAAATGCGATAAAAAAGTAACAGCCAAATCAGAGGGCAGAGGGCGAAAAAATCTCTTTGAATTGAATAATATAGTTGCTTTTTTTGTAAAGAAAAATAAAGTATTCGCTGTATGCGGTCAGCTCGTGAGCGGATACAGCGATAATGAAAACATCGACTGGCTGAGCAAATGGTACAAAGGGCCCGAATTTGATATCGCATACGCAGTTGAATATACACCGGGAAATTCACAGCTTTTTTATGATTTTTTTGGCTGCTATGAGCAAAGTAAATTAATGTATGAGCCGTACATTAATTTAGGAGTATACGGTAAAGAATACTTCATGGCATACAATCCGGAAGTGCTCTCGAAAAGCTTTTTGAAATATGCGCTCCCTCGAATGTATGTAGGAGCGGACAACGAGCAAAGAGAACGGCTTTATGATGGATTTAAGCCGCTTTTATATATGATGTATGCGGCAAGATATCCTGCAATCGAGATGCTCATCAAGTCGGATGGTAAGGAAATTGTGCGAGAAATCGTAGATTATAGTCGGGACCACAAGAGCATCATAAATCTCGAGGGAAAGAATGCCGCCGAGGTGTTCCGCACAGATAGCAATGATGCAGCGGTGATCCGCCAAACGATGGTGGGGAATAAGTATATCGTTGATATAGATAAGCTTCAATGTTGGCGGAGGCTTAAGAGCATCGGAAAAAGGCAAGGGCGCAAGTATAAATTCGAGGATGCGATTATATTAGATAAAGAAGTAGGCAGCAGCATAAGTGTCGCACTCAACTGTCTCAGCAAAACTAATCTTACTCCTCAAAAATACATAAACTATCTAAAAAGACAGTCGGACAAGTCAGAAAAATTCGACTGGCGAGTCCTCGTCAGGACTTATGAGGATTATATTAGAGAATGCAGATTAATGGGCTATAATACAGCCGACGATCAGATCAGCAGGCCAACCGACCTGCGAGCAGCACACGAACGCACAAGTACAGCGGCAAGAGCTATTGAGCAGGAGCGACTTGAAAAAGAAGCTGCTGAGCAGACCCACATTTACATGAATGAAAGATATCAAAAGCTTGTCAAAATGTATGAATATAAAGATGAGAACTACTGTATTATTGTGCCCAAGTCGGCTATCGAAATTGTATACGAAGGAAAAGATCTGCATCACTGTGTAGCAGGCTATGCGGAAAGGCACATCGACGGCGTGCTTACAATTCTTTTTATGCGTGATGTGAATCATAAAGGATCGGCTCTATATACGATCGAAATGAGAGGTAAAGAACTTAGTCAGATAAGAGGGATGAGGAATTGTGATCCAACACTTCAAGCGAAAGAATTTGTGAATAAGTGGCTTAAATGGATTGCGTTGCCGGAAAAGCAAAAGCATCCGAAAAATAAAAAAGCTAAAAAAGCATCATAAAAAGGAGATTTATCGATGGCAAATGAAATTATTGCGACGAACGCAAGCAGTCCCGAATATTCGGCGGCTCTTGCGCTACACCAGCAGATTATCACGAACGGCACTATTGCCGCAAATGCACTCTTGGAAATGTGTCGCTGCTTAAAGCAGATGCGGGACGATAAGCTTTATACGGCACTTGGCTATGATGATTTTGGCGTGTACTGCGAGGATAAAGCGAATATCAAGTCCAGGCAGGCTTATACATATATAAAAATCTATGAGGAGCTCCCACCCGCTTTTTTGCAGTCGAATGCAAGTCTCGGTGTGACTAAGCTGGAACTGCTCACACACGTCAATCCGCTTGATCGTGAAGAATTTATGGAGCAGGTCGACGCCGACAAGCTTACCGTTCAGGAGCTTAAAGCTGAAATTGAACGGCTGAAAGCTGAAAATTGCGAAAAGGGCGAACAGCTTTCCTTATTTGAGGACAAAACCAAGTCGCTCGAAAAAGAAAAGAGAAAAGAATCGATGAGGACGACCGACCTTGAACAGCAGTTGAAAGTATTATCGGAAAAACCTGCCGAGGTTGCGGTCCGTGAACCCGACCCTGAGGAGCTGGACAAGCTTGTGCAAAAGGCACTTGCCGAGGACAAAGTCAAGCATAATGCCGAGATCAGCAAGCTTAAGGACAAGCTCGATAAATCCGAGCGTGAAAGAGCCGCTTTGCAGGAGCAGGTCGACGGTGCAGAGAGTGCCTCGCAGAAAAAAGTCAAGGCGCTTGAAGAGAAGCTGAAGAAAGCTGAAAATAATGCCGATGCAGAGCAGATCACAATGAAATTTTATCTTGGCGAACTGCAAAAGGATCTACAGCAGATATCAGTTGAGCTTGGAAAAATCACAGATGCAGAAAAGCGTAAAAAAATCAAGGGTGCGGTTGTACATTTTTTAAATTTGGTTTTGGAGGAGATAAGCGAAAATGACACTTGATAAAGCAATAGAGCTGTTGAGGGCAAACTATAAAACAGCCCTCAACCTCAAATGGGTACGCAAACCGCTTGCGTGGGCGCTGTATCAGACATGGCACGAGGCGGACATACAGCAGACTGAGAACAAGCCAAAATGCGACGGCTGCGATAAGTGTGCGGCTTATTGCGCAAATTGTAATAGGAGATGATCGTTGTGGGAGTAAGAAATAATGAACGTAGCATAAGAGTGTTGGCGGTATATGCGATATTGAAAAGCACAAGTGTGAATAAGCCTATGACTGCCAAAGAGATACTTGCCGAGCTCGAAAAAGAGTATCACATAAAATCGTGTAGAGCAACGCTTTATTTAGATATTGAAGTTATTAGGCTTTTTGATAATATCAAGAGCAAGCCGTATAAAGGCTTTTGGATGGAGCGGGATGCCGCTCCGACTATAAAAGTCGGCAACGCATTTTATTATATTTATTTCAGTGATGATAAAAAAGCATATGAAATTGATAAACTCGTAGCCGGGGAAGTTTCGGACAAAAGAGTGTGGGTGGATAATGGCTTGTGCGAAATAGGTATCAATGAATTCGGCGTAAACGCTTTTATGGATTATGAAGAAGCGGATAAAGCTTGCAGAAAATTGAATGGTCGGAGGTAAAAAATGAAGCTTAAACTTGATAAAATATACAGCCTATTTCGGAAATCGCACAGAATCACGCTGTACAATGTTTTTTCCAATTTTGCTGAAGAAAATCACATAGTCAAGCAATTTCTTACAGATGGCTATTGCTGCTATGCATTAGATGAAAATTTGCCGGCATTCGACGAATCATCTATTGCCGCTCTGATCGGCTGCTATTCCGATGAAATATCGGTTGAAGTCAAGGAGCAGACCCCTTTTATCGCTGAAATAATGTCCGATGCATACAACGCATCGGACAGAGCACTGACGATCGAGCGGCACAGCTTTTTTGATCATACAGTATTAAGCACGTTCGGCGACGATGAAGTATATTTCGTTGATCCTAAATACATAAAGCCGTTCGGTGTCGGTGACGATATTGAGTATTGCTTACGCTTAGTTGATAGCAAGCCAATAATCGTTGTAAAAGTCGGAATGTTTGTAGTTGCTGCTATTTCTCCGGCGGCTTTTGATGATGTGCGGCTCACAAATTATCTTAGTTGTACTCGAAAGGTATACAAAGCTCTTTCGGATATGCAAGATCGATTGCGAGATAGCCACAATAAAGAGTAATCCGCTGCAAAGGATAACGCCGCTTACTGCCATTTGCGGCGCAGCGATTACATATACAATAAGGCGAGCAGGTCAGGCTTGCCTTATTGCCATATTAGGGCGGCTATACTATTTATAATGCAAAAAAAGCGAGGGAGAAATCCCCTTTTGAGATGTCTTGTTTAAGGGGTTAACTTTTCTGCACTATGAAAGAATATTTTAAAAAAACGATTGAATGTCCAAACGGAATGACATTTGTTGTAAAATATACAGGCAAGGAACAGACCGGGAAAAAAAGAGTGCCAAAATCGCAGCCGACAAGCGAAAAGAAAAAGCTGTATAATATTCGCAAGACGATAGAGAAGCTTTTTTATACCTTGCTTTGTAATTTCTTTCCCAAAGATTACAATGTGGTGCTTACATATCCTGCGAATGATCGTCGGACAATTACCGATGCGAAAAAAGTCGTTGTGGAATTTTTATCGCTGTATCGCAAGTATTGTAAAAAGCGAGGGTACAAGCCCGATTATATTTACAATACGGAGATTGGTCCGAAAGGGGCAATACATCATCACATAATTTTGCACAATCATCACGATCTGCAAGAGATTGAGGAGCTATGGGCGAATGTTTCGGGCGGCTGGATACAGCATCATAAAAATTGGCTTCTATGGTCGAACTATGATTGGCGTGGGCTGGCTGAATATTTCGTCGATCGTACCAAAGGCGGTACACAGCCCGACACACACATCATCGGCGAACGAAGATACACACCAAGTCAAGGCTTGAAAAAGCCCAAAATCACGATTGAAAAAATTACAGCCAAGCATTGGCAGAAGCCTAAAGCACCGAAAGGATATGAACTTATACCCGACAGCATATACAGCGGCGTTGACGAGCTGACGGGCGGCGCTTATCTCAAATATGCGATGAGGAGGAGAATTTAATGCAGCAGTATACACCAACGGAAGATACGGAGCAGGCGCATGTTTTTGCGTGGGCGGCTTGGGCTCGAGGAAAATATCCGGAGCTTGACTTATTGCATCATATCCCGAACGGCGGCAAACGCAGCAAATCAGAAGCGGCACGCTTTAAAGCCCAGGGTGTGAAGGCTGGCGTGCCTGATATATGCCTGCCTTGTGCAAGAGGCGGCTATCACGGGCTGTATATCGAGCTTAAGCGCGCAAAAGGCGGTAAGCTATCGACGGCTCAAAAAGGGTGGATAGATGCACTGAATGAGCAAGGCTATAAAGCGGCTGTGTGCTATGGCTTTGATGAGGCAAAGGAAATTATCACTGAATATTTAGAAAGTGGGCGTTGAAATGAATTTGATTATAGCAGCGATTATAATTTTGGCTTATTTTATCCCGTGCGTAATAAGTGCGGTGGAGTGGCGAAAGCCTGCAAAGCCTAAGAAGATTAAGCATATCGGCGGAAATTATCTCAGAGGAAATTGCCCGAAATGCAATAGCGCTATCAGCAATTGTGATGGCAAGGAGTTAGGAGGCATCTCATTTTGCCCTTGTTGTGGTAAAAAAATTCAATTTCCTAAAAATCGGCCGCTGATTGATGGAGTGAAAAGCGTGACGATTGATGAGTATATGGAGGGCGTGAGGAAATGAAGAAGGATAGAATAAGAGATTATGCAACTGAAGCATTTAGAGATTATGCCAAGATATCAATGCTCAATGGAATTTCTGAGAGCCAAATGCAGGATATCAAAGCTGTAAGGCAAACGATAGAGCACTTCAGGCACAGAGATGCGGAGATAATCATAGATGCGGTGAAAGCTGTGTACTTCACGGGAGCGAGCGAAAGGCTTAGAAGAAAAGATATAAGCTTACGTGTAAGCCGTTTTGCGGTGGAACGATATGTAGATGAAAGTACAGTTTATCGCTATCTGCGAGAGGCACGCCGAATTTTCGCACATTTCAGAGGGCTTACGCCATAAAAAAGATGCGAGTAGTGAGCGCAAAATTTATGATATTATAAGCCAAATGGTAAATTCAAAAAAATATTCAGCAGAAGAAATACAAAAATTGATTGCTGATGATAGGCTCGACATATTTTACAATAGCCGATATTGGCGGCGGCTTGCGTCGAAAGTAAAGCGAGCACAAAAGAACGAATGCCAATGCTGTAAAGCTCGTGGACGATATTCGCAAGCGAAAATTGTGCATCACGTTCAGCATCTGCGAGATCGTCCCGATCTTGCTTATAGCAGATTTTATCTTGATGAGCAGGGAAATAAGCATAGGCAGCTTGTAGCACTTTGCTTTGCTTGCCATGAAGAAGCTCATGGCAGGGTATTCAATGGCAACGCAGGCAAGCGCAACGGGTACACGAACGAGGAAAAATTTTAAAGAGGGGTACCCCCGGCCGAAAAAACGACTTTCGGAAAGGGATCGTACACCGCCAGGGATAGGCAAGACATTTCCGAGCGGGGTCGTGTGCGTGTGTGTGCGGGCGTGTGCGTGCGTATATGGGATTTTTGGAGCAGGTTGCAGGAGGGGTGCTTGTGGCGAAAGCGGCGGTAAAATCGATAAAAGAGGAGCTTATCAAGCAGTTGGAGGCAAGAGGCAGTGCGACACCTTTTTTCACATCTCTTGTGGAAGATTACTGCAACTGGGAGCAGGTTGAGCGCAAGATTTGGGCGGCTATAAAGAAGCTCCCGGCGGAAAGTTCTGAGGCAGACAAGCTTATGCGTTCGGCTCTGAATGCGAGCAACCGTAAGCTGCAGATATTGAAACAGCTCGACATAAAAACGACTAACGTGATTGCTGATGACGATGATGAAATGTGATTTTTATTCGGAGGTAATGATGGCTTATTGTGGGTATGGATAATAAAAATTTGCAGGAGCAGGCAAAGCGAAATTTAGAATGCCCTGCTATACGGGAATATATTGAGCTTGTTGAAAGTGGGAAATATCCCGTATGCCGAGCACAGCACCAGATGATCGAACTCGTTCGGCGTGCTCTTTGTGAGCCGGGCGTATACATCGATGAAGCACAGCTCGAAAAATATTTAAGCTATCAAAAATATTTCCCTTTTGAGCTTTATCCCTGGGAGAAATTCGTGCTTGCGCTGCACATGTGTACATACACGGCGGAAAGATTTCCGAGATTTCCGATCTCATTCGACTATATGGGGAGAGGTTCGGGAAAAAACGGCTTTCTTGGATATCAAAATTTGTGCGGGATTTCCCCTGCAAATGAAATTCCAAAATACAACATCTACGATTACGCCAATTCTGAAGATCAGGCAAAGCGTTCGTGGGAAGATGTGCGGGACGTGCTTGAAAGCAACAAGGCGAAATTACAGCGTTTTTTTTACTGGAATAGCGAGTATATCAAGTGCTTAAAAAATGGCTCTGAATATCGTTATATGCCGAACAACGCCAAGACGGGCGACTCTTATCGTCCAGGAATGGTAAATCATGATGAAGTCCACGCCGCCGAGGACACAAGTGCGATCACGACAGCGATCACGGGACTTGGTAAAATAAATCAGCCGAGGCGCACGATCGTGACGACGGACGGCGACGTTCGGGGCGGATATCTCGATTCACTTCTTGAAAAAAGCCACAAAATTCTTGATGGCGAAACGCCCGATAATGGCTTTCTTCCTTTCCTGTGCTATCTCGAAAGCGATGAGGAGATAGATCAACCCGAAATGTGGTATAAAGCCAATCCAAGCTTGCAGTACAATCCGACAATGCTCAACGAGATAAAGTTTGAATATGCAGATTACAAGCAAAATCCCGTTGAAAATTCCGATTTTGCGACAAAGAGAATGAATCGACCGCCCAAAGAGAAAGAATGCGGCGTGGCGACCTGGGAGCAGATATGCGCAACCAATCAAGCCATTCCGTGGGATAAGCTGCAGGGCAAGCCCTGCATTGCGGCGGCGGACTACATGAAAACGAACGATTTTCTTGGTGCTGGACTTTTATATTTCGTCGATGGGAAATTCGTGTGGATCGGGCATACATGGGTATGTAAGCGATCGGCAGACTTGAAGCGCATAAAAGCCCCTTTAAGTGCATGGGAAAAGGCGGGACATCTTACTTTTGTTGATGCGGCGGAAATTTCGCCCGATTTGCCTGCTGTGTGGCTTGTGAATGAAGCTTTGCGGCACGGCTCAAAGATAGTAAAATTTGCGGTGGACAACTATCGCTGGACTTGGCTTAAGAGAGCTTTCGAGGAAGTGAATATCACCGACGATAAAAAAAGCGGCAAAGTTTTTTTAGTGCGCCCGTCGAATGAAATGCTCATCAGCCCGATTATTACATCGGGATTTGTGAATTGCCGCTTCGTTTGGGGCGATAATCCGCTGATGAGATGGGCGGCGAACAACACAAAGCTTGTGACTTTACCGAGCGGAAACATTACTTACGGCAAGATCGAGCCGAAAAGCAGAAAAACCGACCCGTTTAAAGCGTTTGTAGCTGCGATGTGTTTGAGCTCAGAGCTGGAAAAGCAGGATAAAGCTTTATCCAGCCTTAAAAATTTGCCTTTGAGCATCAATATTTACTGATTTTGCAGTTGAATGCAAAAAAGGGGGTGGAAAAATGGGGAGCTTTAAGGATTTTCTAGGAAATATTTTTAAATCCAAGTCCAAGAGGATCGGCGCCGCTGAGGTTGCGGGCGGCGATGACGCTGAGACGTTCACGGCGGCGGTTTCGGCGGCGGCTGTGATAAGCGTGATCGAAATGATTTCTTCTTTGTGCGCCGTGGCGGAGCTTAAGACTTATCGGAGCGGTAAAGAGTTCAAGGGGCTTGAATGGCACAACCTGAATATACGCCCAAATGTAAATCAATCAGCAACGGAGTTCTGGAAAGAGTTTTACAGTAATCTTTTGTGGCGTGGTGAGGCGCTCATCATACCCGTGAACGGGCAGAAAATTGTTGCTGAGGATTTCTGCGTGGATAAATACGCCTTGCGGGATAATATTTTTTCGGGCGTGAGCCGTGGAACGTTCGTGTTCAGCCGTGAGTTCAAGAGCTCTGAAGTATTTTACATAAAATATTCGGGTCGTCCTGCTCGGTATGTGCTTGAAGATATACTTTCTGTATATGCCAAGCTTTTCAGTGAAGCAAGCAGCAAATATGTTCGATCGAGCGGAAATAAGGGCGTAATGGAGATCGATGCAGCTCCGTCGGGCGATGTAGATTTTGAAGAAAAATATTCAGAATCCGTGAACAAGCGAATGAAGGCATACAACCAGGCTAAGGATGCGACTCTTACGCTTTTCCAGGGAATGCGCTACACGCCGAACAGCACGACAAAAAGCACGGCAAGCAATGAGATCACGGATATGAAAAATTTGTTCGATGATGCTTTGACAAGGACGGCGCAAATGTACAAATTCCCGCCTCAGCTGATTTTAGGGCAAGTTTCGGGAATAGATGATGCGCTTAACCTTGCGCTTACAGCCTGCATTGATCCTTTACTCGATGCTGTATCGGAGGAGCTTTCGGGAAAAGAGTTCACGGCTTGTGAATACCTTGACGGGAACTGCATCAAAGCCGACACAACGAATATAAAGCATATCGATATATTCACTATGGCGGCAAATGTGGAAAAGCTTATTTCATCGGCATTCATGAATGTAGATGAGGTAAGAGAAAAAGCAGGCATTGAGGCGACGGGTGAAGATTGGGCGAAAATACATTTCTGCACCAAAAATCAAGAGCCTATCACAAATATGATGGCTGCCGGCAATGAAAGCTTGAAGGGGGGTGAAGATGGATGAGCTTTTTTAAAATCGAGATGAAAGCAGATGTGCCTAAAACGCTTGATATGTACATTTATTCGGACGTTCAGCCCGATTGGTACGATTGGCATACAGATGAGATCGTTGATAGCGAAACGAGTGCAGAGCATTTCCGAAAGGAGCTTGAAAAGGCGGGGAATATTGAGCAGATCAATATCTATATCAACAGCCTGGGCGGCTCTGTAATGGAGGGCTTTGGAATATACAATCAGCTCCGCAGGCACAAGGCACACAAGACGGTATACATCGACGGCTTTGCTTGTTCGATCGCATCGGTGATTGCGATGGCAGGCGATGAGATCATAATGCCGAGCAGTGCTATGATGATGATCCACGCCCCGCTTATGTGCGCTTGCGGCAATGCATCGCAGCTGAGGAAGATCGCAGATGAACTTGATAAAATATCCCTTTCGACTATGCAGGCTTATTTGCAGAAGGCGGGCGGCAAGCTTACGGCGGAACAGCTTGCAGATATGTATGTGGCAGAAAAATACTGGAGCGCTGCCGAATGTATTAAAATGGGACTGGCTGATCGGATGGCTGATTCTGATATAGATATCAATGCGGCCATTGAAGCTCTTTCCGATGAAAGCGATGCAGGCGGCTCAGCTGAGAATGCCAAGCAGCAGCTCATTGAAAAAGCAAAAAAGGCGGCGACAGCCCACACAGCGGCAAGCCTTGCGGCAAAAGCTCCGGAACCGCCGTCCGTAAATCCGCCTAATGTGGAGCAGGTCGGAGCGGCCGAAACGGTCGGCGATGCTGATAGGGGAAAGGCTGATTTTCTTGCATCAGCCAACAAAATTTTAAGCAAATATTTTATGTAAAAAGGAGATGTAAAAAAATGAGCGTATTAAATCTTGATAAGATCGAGCAGAAGAAGGCTGAATGCTCGGCGGCTATTATGGCCGCCATGAAAGCACAGGACGACGGAGCGCTCGACAAGGCACTCAGCGGCTTTGCTGATTTTCTCGGCGAAACACTCGCAGCGGAAAGCGAGCAGAAAAACAATTCCGCTGTTGACAGGGTGGTGCTTGCGACAAGAGGAATAAGGCAGCTCACACAGCAGGAGACGGAATTCTTCCAGCACTTTATAGATGCGGCAAAGGCATCGGACGTAAAGCAGGCAATAAGCAATCTTAAGGATGATATTCCCACGACCTTTATCGATGCCGTAATTGAGGATATTCGCAAGGCGCATCCGCTTCTCGATCGCATAAATCTTCGCAACGGCTCAATGTTCACCCGCTATCTGTATAATAAGAGCGGCAAACCTGCCATCGTATGGGGAGATATCACGGCGGCTATTACGAACGAGCTTAGCGCCGACATCGGCTACTTGGATGTACAGCTTAAGAAGCTTTCCGCATTCATGTATGTGCCGCAGGATATGCTTGATTTAGGTCCGGCTTGGGTGGATCGCTTTGTGCGTGAACTCCTTGCGGAATACAATTCGCTCGGACTTGAAGGAGCGATCGTCGACGGTGACGGCGACAATAAATTCATCGGCATGACAAGAGATGTGTCCGATGATGTATCTGTTGTCGGCGGCAAATATCCCCGTAAAACGGCGGTAAAGCTTGACAAGCTCAACGCCGTGAACATCGGCAAAATACTCAAAACTGTTGCGACGGACATCAACGGAAACGCAAGAACGGTGCTCAATCCTATTTTTGTGATAAATCCGTTCGATTATTTCCTTAAGGTGATGCCTGCAACAACAGTGCGGGCGGCAGATGGATCGTACAGGAATGATGTGCTTCCTTTCCCGATGGAGATCATACAGTCGGCGGCTATGCCCGAAAATCTCTGCATAATCGGGCTTCCTGAAAGATACCTTGCACTTATCGGCACGGGCAAGAACGGCAAGATCGAGTATTCGGACGAATACAAATTTCTCGAAGATAATCGCACCTATAAAATAAAGCTCACAGGCAACGGAAAGCCGCTTGATGACAATGCTTTTGTGCTTTGCGATATTTCCGATCTCGAGCCTGAAATCCTCGAAGTACTCGTGAAGAATACAGCCGACGATCCCGTGAATACAAAGGAGATCAAAGAAGCGGCTGACGCCACCAACGGCTCGGGGGAATAAAAGCCGCTGCTGACAGTGAGACATACACACGCACGGAGCTTGAAGCTATGACAAAGGCGCAGCTTTTAGAGCTTTGCACGCTCCGAGGCGTGGAGGGTGTGAGCAGCGGCAATGTAAAAGCGGATATTATCGCCGCAATACTTACAGCGCAGGAGGAATAAAATGCTGAATATCGGAGATATCAAAAATCATCTCAACATTACATGGGAGGACTCCGACACCGACACTAAAGTACAGAATGCCGCCAAACGTGCGGCACTTACAGTCGGCGGACTTATCGGCACACCGAAAGCGAAATTTTACGGCGATGATGCAGATGCCGAAAGTGAAGTCAGCGGTGAAGCCGAACAGCTTTTCCTTGATGCGGTACGGTATATATACAACGATGCTTTTGAAGATTTCCGAAAAAATTTTTCCGAAAGCATTACAGCGCTGAGGGCGGCGAACTCTGTTGCGGGAGGAATTAATGATGCTGAAGGATCAGATATCATTTAATGATGGTATTGCCGAAATATACACGGTGCAGAATGCCGCCGAGCCGGGAGATCGCCCTGCTGACAAGCTCATGAACAAGCGGTCTGTGCGATTTGCTTATCGCACTGTCGGCACAGTTCGCTTTTACATGGCAAAGCAGGCAGATGTTGAAATTGATCTCACAATAAGCATACCGAGGGGCGTTCACGTTTCGCCACAAGACGTTGTGATTATTCCGACTGAGCAGGTCGGCGCAAATCAGCAGTACGATATAAAGCAGGTGCAGCCGAACACGAAAACGAAGCCGCATTCTGTATTGCTTACACTTCAAAGGAGGGCTGAAAGCTATGACATCGCGTGAATTCCGCAACATATTATGCAGTGCGAGCAGTGTGCCCGTATTTCACGGAACGGCGCATAAATCCTCTGAATACATTGTATGGCAGGAGATCAAAAGCGGCATAGGGCTTTCGGGCGATGGCTCGGAGATCGAGGGCGGCACACGGATAGCAGTGAGCTTTTTTACAAAGTCCGAATATTCGGAAATTCCCAAACTCATTAAAGAAGCTTTGGAATGCAGCGATGAAATATGCGTCGACGGACCTGTGATAGATTATGAGGAAAGCACGGGGTACACACACTATTCTTTTGATGTGGAGGTGTACGGTGGCTAAGTGCAGCATGAGTGGATTTGACGAGTTGGCGGCTGATCTGAAAAAGCTTGAACAGCTTGATAATGATGAACTCATCGGCGAAATGCTCGATGCAGGGGCTGAAATTGTTGTGCGTGAATGGAGGAAAGGGATTCAGAAAGTCGTAAAAGGCAAGCGCTCAACAGGGGCGCTGCTGGATAGTGTGACTTCATCTGAGGAAGTTTTTCACGACAGCGACGGCGTTCCAGCGATGGAAATATACCCCGATGGGCGAGATGATAAAGGCGTCCGCAACATCGAAAAGGCTTTTATTCTGCATTACGGAAAAAGCGGACAAACGCCTACTTTTTTTGTTGATGATGTTGAGGCGGCTGCTGAAGATGAGGCGGTCGAGGCAATGTCGGAAGTATTCAATGATTTTTTAAAGAAAGAAGGGCTTTGACTATGGCACAGATAGGATTAAAATTCCCAATCATAGCACCCGTTGCGGCATACACGCCGGGCGCTTATCCTACGATCGAAAAGGGGAAAGCTTTTGTACTCGGCAAGCTTATCGCCGCCGATAGAGAAGTAAAATTCTCCAAGAATCCTCTTTACGGAGACGATGAAGTTGCAGAGAATTTGGCAATTTTTGAAGAGGGAACGCTTAAGCTCAACGTCGACGACATGACGCTTGAAGCGCAGTCGAAAATGTTTGGGCATACATACACGGAGGCTGATTCAGAGAGCGGCAATCCCGAAGAACTTACTAAGGGTGGCAATGATATTTCCCCTTATATGGCTGTTGGCTACTATAAGACGCTTTTCAAAAATAATAAGCGGCTGTATGAGGCAACGATCATTTATAAGGCGAAATTCGACCCGCCTAAGGAATCCGCCAAGACTAAGGAAAAATCCATCTCATGGGGTACATACGAAAGTGAGGGAACGTTTGAGCCGCTTAGTGGCTTCGATAAAGAACCGTATGAAAAGGTTGCTCGCTTCTCCACCGAGGCGGAGGCTAAGGCTTGGCTGAATAAATTCTTCAACATGGAAAGTGAGGGCTAAGCTGTGAGCAGGATGAACACGATTGAGGTTGGCGGACACAAGATCGAACTCTTTTTCTCGACTTGGGCGATGCTCAAAATTTCGGATATTGCAGGTGGAGATCTTTCTAAGCTTGGCGAATATTTTGATGGCAAAGTCGGTACAGCCGAACTTATGAAGCGCATGAGCATTGTGCTTGCTGTGCTTGCGAATGCAGCGATCATTAAGCACAATGCAGATATTTCGCTTGGGCTTGAAGATGGCGAAAAAAAGCAGCTTTACCCCGAGGAGTATTTCATTCTTGTGGCGAATGCCGCCGACATCACAGGCTATCAGAATGAGATTTTCTCAACGCTTAATATGGGAATGAGCTACACTATTCCCGACGGGATCGAAGTAAAAGAAAAGGATATTGATCTCGAGGAATTGGAACGTGAAAAAAACCAGGAAGGGCGTGCGGCGACATAAGCGTCGCACGCCTTTTTATGAGGGGATATAAACTGGGCTTAGACTATGCAAGGATCAATCTTACCACACCGGGAGAAATTATGCAGATGTATTTTTTGCGGCTTGTGGAGGAATAAAATCAATTTTTGCAGTTGAATGCAAATTTTATATAGGGGGTGAAGCGATTGGCAAAGCGAGAGATCGGTACAAAAATAAAGCTCGACGGTGAAGCGGAATTCAAAATCGCCATCAATAATATTAATCAGAGCGTAAAAGTAATGGCTTCAGAGATGGCCGCCGTGACTTCTTCCTTTGATAAAAATAGCGCATCAGTAGCCGATCTTGAAGCCAAAGGGCGCATATATGAGAAGCAGGTAGAAGCTCAGAACGCCAAGCTTGCGGAGTATAATAAAATGCTCGAGGAATGCAAATCAGCACAGGATAAAGCATCGGCGGCGGTGGCTGAAGCTAAAGAAAAGTTCGGAGCTGAAAGTGCAGAGGTGAAAAAAGCCGAGCAAAATCTTGCGGCGGTAAATTCAAAGCTTAGTGAATATCAAATCGGGGCGAACAATACTCAAAAATCGCTTAATCAGCTGGAGGCTGCACAGAAAGCCAATAATGAAGCCATAGCAAAGCTTGAAGCCGATGAAGCAGCAAACGATATGAAAGAGCTTGGCGAAAGCGCCAAAAAAGCCGGTGACGATGCAGCAAGTACCGAAGGACAATGGGGTCGATTTCAGAAAGCTGTTTCGGGAGCTTCAAAGATTGCTGCAACGGCTTTAAAGGCAGTCGGTGTAGCGGTTGGTGCGGCGGCTGCAGGCATAAGCGCACTTGTGAAAAATAGCACAGAGGCTTACGCAAACTATGAGCAGCTTGTTGGTGGTGCAGAGCTTATGTGGGATAGTGCATACGGCTACATAGAGGAACGAGCAAAAAATGCATATAAAAATGTGCAGATGTCGTCGGCCGACTACTTAGAGCAGGTGAACGGGCTTGCAACCGGACTTATCAATGCTATGGGAGCGACTACACCGGAAGCACAGCGGCAAGCGGCGGAATTGGCTGATAGGATCGTTTCAGCAGAAGCCGATCTTGTGGCGGCAACCGGCGAAACGCAGGAAAATATTCAGAATGCATTTAACGGCATTATGAAAAGCAATTTCACAATGCTTGATAATTTGCATCTTGGTATAGCTCCTACCAAAGAAGGTATGCAGGAGATCATTGATAAAACTAATGAGTGGAACGCTGCCAACGGTAAGGCAACTCAATATCAAATGGGTAATCTTGCGGATATGCAGAGTGCGCTTGTAGATTATGTTGAGATGAACAAAATGGCGGGCTATGCGGCAATGGAGGGAGCTGACACTATAAGCGGCTCGCTTGCATCCGCAAAAGCGGCGTGGGATAATCTCGTTGTTGGACTGGCTGATAAAGAAGCCGATCTCGATGGGCTTATCACAAATTTTGTTGGCGCTGCAACAATTGCGGGCAATCAGCTTATGCCCGTTGCGGAAAAGGCGCTTGACGGCATTACACAGCTTATCGAGGGAATCCTTCCTGTTGTTGCAACTGCCTTGCCGAATATTATTTCAGAAATTCTTCCTAATCTTATGAATTCGGCTATCAGCTTTGTATCAGCACTTGGTGCAGGAATATCCGAAAATCTCGAGCCGCTTATGAATTCGGCATTTGAAGTGATAAATTCCCTTGTGAATTTCATTATTGAAAATGCGCCTGCTTTACTCGAAGCCTCAATTGAAATAATGGCGACGATCATATCGGGCATTGCCGGACAGCTTCCAACGCTTATTCCTGCAGCCGTGCAGCTTATTCTTGATCTTACAGAATCAATCATTGAAAATGTAGATCAGTTGGTAGATGCGACAATTGCTATCGCAACAGGGCTTGCAGAGGGACTTATTGCAGCTCTGCCTATACTGTTGGAGCGTGCGCCCGAAATCATCGGAAAGCTTGTTGCTGCACTTATGGAGGCAACGCCGCAAATTCTGACGGCGGCGGTAGAAGTTGTGGCAAGCTTACAAGTTGCGATAGCGAATGCTTTGCCGCAAATAATCGATACGATCGGAGCTTGTCTCGGCGAAATCTATCTGCAAATCAAAGAAGGCGGAACGAAATGGGTTGATAGCTTCGAGGACTTAGGCGGTAAAATTTACGACTGGGTGCAGGGGCTTAAAACTAAGCTTAAAGAGGCTTTCGACAAGATAATCGAGGATTTTGCCGAGCTGATCACGCCGGCACTCGACATTGGCCGAAACATCATCGAAGGCATTGCGAACGGCATCAAGGAGCAGGTAGGCAAAGTAAAGGATAAGATCAAGGGAGCTTGCTCCGAGCTTTTAGATAATGTAAAAAGCTTTTTCGGCATACATTCTCCATCGACTGTGTTCAAGGAGCAGGTCGGCGAAAATTTAGCGCTTGGACTTAGCGAGGGCTTCACCGAGAAGATGGGAAAGCTTTCGGGCGATATGTCCGACGCCGTTCCCAATGATTATAAAATCGGCGTGACGGTGACGGACGCTAAGAGCGCTAAAAAGGCTATTGATGTGATTGTGAGGGATTACCAAAACGGACTTCTCAACAGGGCACAATATGATAAGCTCTACAATCAGACGCTTGAAAAGTGCGTAAAAAAGCGCACAGAAGTGGAGGAGTACGCAAATCAGAAGCTTGTAGCGGCGGATAAAAAGGCGGCTCAAAATCGGCAAAAAGAAGTATTGAGCATCGCAAAGGAGCAGGTAAACGATATCGTAAAGGCTTATGAAGATGGCGAAATATCGCTTTCTGAAATGAATGAGCTGTACAATCAGGTATATCAGGCTTGCGCCGATGAGCGTGTAGAGATCGAAGAATACGCAGGCGATAAAATCACGGCGGCACGAAAAAAGGTAGCCGAGGAAAATCTTAAAGAGCTTAAATCCAGCATAAAATCCGAGATCACCGAGTATCAGAAGCAAATTGAAGATATTCAAAAAAGCATTGTTATTTCTTTCATACCTGTTACAATAGCAGATATGAAAAAACTTCAGCAAAGCTATCGGGAGATATTTCCGATATGTATTCTTTCGAGAAAGATGATAAGGGCAAACTCACAGCCAAGCTCGATAAAGCGAGCCAAAAGCAGCAGCAGCTTAATCAGTATTATACGAATTTGCAGAAGCTTATCAATAATGGCATGAACGATTCTATGATAGAAGCACTTTCGGAGATGTCGCTCGAACAAGGGGCGGCGCTTGCGGAAAACTGGGCTAAATTGAGCACGAGTGATCTCAATGGCGTGGCACTCCGATATGAAAATATCACGAAATCGTCGGACAAAATCAGCAATTTACTCTACGATAAGAAATCAAAGCAGGTATCGGAAGCAATGATAGCTTCGATGGGAAATATCACGGCAAGCTCGGAGGAATTCGCTGCTATCGGCGGCGGAATAATGGATCAGATGCTTGCGGGGCTTACGAGTGAATCCTCGACAAGCAAGATCAAGCTGGCGTGCGACAATATCGTAAAGGCTTTTGCAGAGTATTTCAACATTGATATTGATACGAATCTCGAGGAGCAGCTTAAAAGCATTGAACCGGCTTTAGGCACATCGACGGTTGCGACTATCGACGGGAATACATACGGCACGAAAGCGAGATTGCCTTTGGGCGGTACAGATGCGGCATCGGGCGGCAACACAACTGTAATAAATCAGTATAATACGTTCGGAAATTCGACTACACTTGCGGATCAAGATAAGGCATCACAGCGGCTTGTTGCGTTGATTGCAACATAAGGAGTTGAGGCAATGATAAAAGCAGGAAGATATAAATTGCGGTACAACGGCACCGACCTTGTATACAAAAATGGCTTTCTGCTTGTCGGCTGGAGCGGTGGGGGAATAAATGATACCGCCGCTACTATCCCGTATGGATCGGGAGATGGCTCATTTGTGAGCAAATACAGAGCCGCTGACAGGCAGATCATCATCAAGATAAGAGTTTTTCGGCCGTGGCAGCAGGAAGCTGTATACAAGCTATTCAAGCAGCGCAGAAGCGGCACGCTGACGCACATTTCCGATAATAATGAGGAAAAGGCAAAAGAGATCGACTGCATCTTTATTTCCGCTGAAGCTTCGGAAAGCGTTTTTCCAAAAGAAATTTCAGTCACACTTTTATGCCCTTATCCGCTTTGGCGGAGCAAGGCTAAGAGCGTCGAACAGATTTGCGGAACTATGGCTTGCTGGCGTTTTCCGTGGACTTTTCCCTCTAAGCAGGATTTTGTTTTTGCTCGCTCAAAAAGCGGTAATTCTGTGATTTTTGACTATGGCGGCACGCTCCCGACGGGCTTTGTGACGGTGGTGAAAACTAAGCAGGCTTTATCGTATGTAAAGCTTACTGATTTTTATTCCAGGAAGCAGCTGTATATCGAATATGATTTCCCCGAGGGAGCTAAAATAATCATCGATACGCAGAGCGGCAATAAGGGTGCAAAATGGTGCAGGCAGGGTGAGCAGAAATACACCGACATTTCAATCGCTATTGAGTGGGGCTCAACGTATCTTACACTTGAAAGCGGACAAAATCGCATACAGCTTTCGACAAGTGCTGGGACTGACGGAATTGACGCTTACATTGAATTTACAGAAAAGGCAGGTGGCGTATAATGGATATTTACTGCTATCACATCGACGGCGAACAGCTGACACTTGACGGCGTTTGCGGTGAGTGGTTTGAGCTTTTGTGGAAGCGTAAATTTTTGAAAGGCGATGAGTTCACAATTCAGCTCCCACCCACGACGGGGAATATTGAGCTTTTCTCGGTGGGAAAAGTAATTGAACTCGCAAAGTTGAACCCCATGACGGGGGCGTCGGAGCATTGTGGAATAATTACTTCACGCTCTATTTCGGCGGGGGAAAAATCCACGCTTACAGTGTCGGGATTGAGCTTTGACGGAATGCTTGAACGCCGCATTCTTGCGGACTATGAAGCAGGCGACACGGCAATCACTATTCTGCGAAAAAATGCAGGCGATCTTGCCGATGCGAAAAGGCAGTTCGGGGCAATCGTATTCGATGAGGTCGACGACATTGCAGGCTATCAGACGGCACAATTCTTATATAAGAAGCTTTCTGAGTTTGCGGCGAATATCGCAACCGCCAAAGGCTGGGGGCTTCAATCACGAGTTGTACACGGTAAGTCCGACGTGCATATTGAAGTTGGTGGGCGGCAATGTGTCGACCGCTCGATATTGCAGTCGGAAGTCGACCGATGCATCTTCTCCGATGAGTACGAAAATGCATCGGATTTTGAGCTTCAGCAGTCGCCGAGCGGAGCCGTGACGGGCGTGGTTGTAGGCTCAAAGAAGCAGTATAACGACAGCACGCACATTGATATTGAGAAGTACACCGAATTTTTCGGTGATGCTCAAGGGTATGATAGAATTGAGACTTTTCAGAGTATAAATCCCGTGACTAAAGTGGAAACGAGAGGCAAGGTCGAATGGACTATCCTTAACAAATGGGACACATTCCTTGCGGCTGATGAACTGGCGGCGTCGAGATATGTTGTGCCAACCGACTTCTTAGGGGCAAGCATTCTTTTATGTGACGACTGGGAGCGGAAATTCTTTGTTGGCGACACCGTGACAATTCAAAACACGGCTTGGAACTTAGCGGCGAACAAGCAAATCACGGAAGTTCAAGAATTTTGGTCGGCGAACAGTGCGACGCTCACGGCAACTTTAGGCGAACCGCCTAAAACGCTTAGTGAAATTTTTAAATTATAGAAAGGGTGATAAAATGGCAAACGAATATGGTTTTTTTCCCGACGTGGCATACGGCCCCGATGATTTTACTACTTATTTTCGGGACTTTTACACGAACGGCATAAAAGCCGAGGATACGAGCTATTTCCAAGTTGCCGCACAAAGCGGAATGGGGCTTACAGTGAAGAAGGGCATTGCTTACATCGACGGGCATTTTTACCGACCGCCTGCTGACTTGCCATTGACGCTTGCAGAGAGTGACACAGAGTTCGACCGCATCGACCTTATCGAAATAAAGTGTGACTACGTTGCGAACAGAGTGTATGTGAATATTGTGGTGGGTGAGCCGTCGGCGACGCCTGCTATTCCAACTCTGCAGCGTGATGCATCGGCGTATTGCCTCGGACTGGCGGCTATTACAGTTGCGGCAAATTCGGCGGAAATTACGCAGGCAAACATCAAGGATTTACGCTTCGACGATGATTATTGCGGCGTTGTGGTCGGGCGAATAAGCACTATTTCGACTACTGATTTATTTGCGCAATATCAGAAAACTTGGGATGATTTTCTGCTTCAGCTTGGAGAAGATGAGCGCATCACAATCGATACAGCCGATCACACGGCAAGGCTGAATATCATATCAACGAAATCGCAGCTGCCTTTCGGAGCAATGGGACTTTTGAAAATTTAGGAGGGAAATTTATGGCAACTATATATTCGGAGACTATTACAGCGAACAAAACCTGGACTTGCCCTAAATCTGGCATTTATAAAGTGATTTGCGTTGGCGGCGGCGGTGCAGGCTCAGCCAAGTCAGGCACATCGAGCTCGACAGTCGAAGCGAACGGAGAAGCGGGGAAAACAACATCGTTTGGCTCTTATTTATCTGCTAAAGGCGGAGCTTCGGGAGGAAGCGGCTTTAAAACGAAAGAGCAATATCACGGAGGCGAACCAATAAACGGCTTCAACGGGGCGGCAGTGTATGGAGAAGTGTGCTTCGGGGTTACAACGGGATGCGGCTATGGAGCGAGTGGCGGTGCATTCAATAAGGATAGTTCTTTCTGCTCGGCTGGGCAGCCGGGAGAAGTGAAAAGTGCAATAATCTCTTTCCAGAAAGGAGATACTGCTACTTGCACAATCGGAGCAGGCGGAGCTGCGGGAACACTGACAACTACAGCGTCGGCACTTGCTTGCAGCTTTGGAGGGGCTGCTGGAGCAATTTTTATTCAGTATATCGGCGAAAGCTTATAAGGAGGAATTTTTTATGTATGCTTATATAATTAATTGTGTAGTGAGGGAACTTATCCCCGACTTCGATGAGGCTTTTCCGGGCGTGCCTATCGAGGATAGATTTTCGGCGGAAATAGTAGAAAATTGTGTACACATCGCCGACGATGCGAATGTAAAAGCAGGAATGCTGTACAATGCGGCAACAGGGCAGTTCAGCGAACCCGAGGCGGCTTCAACATCTCCGACGCCCGAGGACATCGATGAAGCAAAAGCGTATAAAATTGCAGAGAGCAAGGCAGCTCTTGCGGAATGGCTTGAAGCGCATCCATACGGCCACACGGACGGAAAGATGTACAGCGTGACCGCTGAAAAGCAGAGCTTGCTGAACAGCAATTTATCATCGTATGAGCGTGCGAAAGGAGCGAACCTCAACTATCCCCTCAAATGGAATGCGACGGGCGAAGAATGTACAGAATGGGACTACGAGGATTTAGTTGGCTTATCGTTGGCTATCGCTGCTTATGTTGCGCCTAAAGTGGCGGAGCAGCAGGCAATTGAAATAGCACTCAACGCTTGCTCGACGATAGATGAGCTTAATGGAGTGGCTATTGCTTATGAATAAAATTAAGAAGCACGCTATTCTTGCGCTCATTGGCGGCATTATTTACGGTGCGCTTGAATTGCTGTTCAGGGGGCATACGCACTGGACTATGATTGTTCTCGGCGGCGTATGCTTTGTGACGGTCGGGCTGATAAATGAGCTTATTCCGTGGGAGATGCCGCTTGTGGTACAGATGCTTTGCGGAGCGATAATTATTACCGCACTGGAGTTTGGATGCGGTTGCATTGTCAATATTTGGCTCGGGTTGAATGTTTGGGATTATTCTAAGCTTTGGGGCAACTTTTTAGGGCAGATTTGCCCGTTGTTTTCGACTATTTGGTATTTTATTTCGCTTATTGCCATAGTGCTTGATGATCATTTGCGATTTTGGCTATTTGGAGAGGAAATGCCGCATTATAAGATTTTCTAGGAGGAATATAAAATGCAGATAAAACAAATGTTTCTCACACCTAACGAGTACAGTCGCCCACAAATTCCGCTGAAAAGTGTGAGAAAACTTGTAACGCATTACACAGGTGATCCGGGAGCATCGGCTCTTGCAGAAAGAAATTATTTTGAAAATCTGAAAAATGGTGGGCGAAAGGTATCAAGCCATTTTATAATAGGCTTGGCAGGAGAGATAATTCAGTGCATCCCGCTGAATGAATGGAGCTATTGCAGTAATCAAGCGAATGCATATAGCATATCAATTGAGTGCTGCATCTCCGATGCGGTTTGCGGCAAGTTTACGGCGGCAACCGAGCAGAGCCTTGCGGAACTTTGTGCGTATTTGTGCAATAAGTTTAAGCTCGATCCAACGAACGATATTATAAGGCATTATGATGTCACTGGCAAGCAATGCCCGCTGTACTGGTCGCCGACTAAGTATCAACCAGCCTCAGTAGCAAATGCGAGATTTGAGGCATTCAAAAATCGTGTAGCATACATAATGCGCTGTGATGAAGTAGATGAGCCTATTAATGAAGCTTTGCCGAAAGTGCCTTTTAAGGTGCAGATAATTGATGATGCGCTCAACATCAGATGTAAGTCGGGCGTTGCGAATAAGGCTGTTGGCATCATTCGGGGCGGCGGCATTTACACGATCATTGAGGTGGAGCAGGTCGGCGCTTCGATGTGGGGAAAGCTTAAATCCGGTGCAGGCTGGATCAATATAAGCTCGAAATATGCAAAAATAATTTAGGAGGGATAAAATGAATGAAAAGATGATTGCGGTATGCAGTGTTGCCGGTGTAATCGGATCGGCGATTGCTGAGGCTCTCGGCGGCTGGGATGATGCAGTGTTCACGCTGATTATTTTTATGGCAATTGATTTCGTGATGGGCTTACTCTGTGCGGGAGTGTTCGGAAAATCAAACAAATCCGAAAGCGGGGCGCTCTCATCGGCGGCGTGCTGGAAGGGACTTGTGAAGAAGGTAGGCACGTTGCTCATCGTCGTGATGTCGCACTACATAGATGTAGTGGCTGATCTTAATTTTGTGAGAAATGCGATCGTGATAGCTTTTTGTGTAGCTGAGGCTATTTCCATAATGGAAATAGCGGGGCTTATGGGAATTTTGCCCGAACGAGTGCAGCGCATCCTTACGAAAGCAATTGATATTCTTAAGAATAAAAGTGAAAAGTAATTCAAAGAGCAGGGATTTAAGTTCCTGCTCTTTTATGTATATGATTGATATGAAATTTTCTTTTCATAAGCCCACATCAGTTAGCACTCCTTTCCCAAGGCCAAGGATCATCTGTCCAGTAAAAATGTTCATCGGAATCATTTTGACGTGCAGTCAGCGGACCATACTTTTTATTGTATGCCTCAACAGCTTTCTTTTTGCGTTCTTTTATCTCATTGAACTTTGCCAAAGCGTTTCTGTCGTTCGGGTGAGTATCAAGAAACAAATTTAAGTCATAAAGATAGAAGTCATACATCTGTATGACCTTTAAAAGATTACCTGCACACATCATTGCAGTCACCTCCATCACCTAAAAACGGAAAATAAAGCTCAGGAAAGACAGTTCCTTTTTCAAGAGCAATATTTTCAGGGTAGGTTTCATCATATTTTTGAAACGGAACATAGCACATTGCAAGCGGAGTATCTTCCGGGAACAAGCTTGTTTCATTTTTATAGTTTTTATCCATAGCAGCTCCTCTTTTCATTTTTAGTTTTATCACTTCCTTTTTCATTATATGAAATGAGCTGTAAATTGACATAAAAAAATATCAATAAAAATTTTATGTTCGCTTGCAAATCGGCAAAAAATATTGTAAAATGTAATTATAAAGGAAAAAGCGGTGATATATTGTGAAAAAATCTTTTATAAAAGCTGCCGCGGCAATCGTATCCGTATTGGCATTTGTACTCGTAATATCGCTGTATGATTCAGAAAAGCTTGCAGAACCGATCATTGGCTATTCCGAGGCAGTAACGCAGATACCTCTTGACAGTATGTGGAAAGAAACTGCACAAACTGAAGAAACAACACAGACTTCCGAAACTCAAACAATTACAACAGTATCGGCTCCGGAAAATACCCCGCGAATATCCGAACCTACAGAAACAGTCACAACCAAACAGCAAACTTACACATCCGAAATCTCAGAAACATCCCCAAAACTGGAACAAAACGAACTTATCAACATAAACACTGCCACTGCAGATGAATTAAAGCAGCTGAACGGCATTGGCGATGTGATCGCCGCAAGGATAGTTGAATATGCTCAAACGATCGGTTTTAATTCGATAGAAGATATAAAGAACGTCAAGGGTATTGGCGACAAAAAATTTGATAATATAAAGGATAAGATCACTGTTTGAGGACAGCGGTCTTATTTTTTGCTGCTTAAATATTGCAAAATATATTGAAATGTGATATAATAAAACATATATTTGTTAATGATTGGGTGTTTTACGCAATGGACGAAAACCAGGGTATAATAATAGAGGGTTCTGTCGATCAGATACTTTTTTCAAATCCGTCAAACGGATATGCTGTTGTAGGTCTTTCGACCAACGCCGGCGATATCGTTGTCACCGGTGAACTTGGAAATGTTGAAGAGGGCGAACTTCTTTCCGTTACTGGAAAATATGTGAATCACCCACGCTATGGAACACAGTTCAGCGCCGAAATTTGCGAAAGAAAGCTTCCCGAAACTTCCGCGGCGATACTAAAATATCTTTCATCAGGCGTAATAAAAGGCATTGGTCCTACACTCGCAAAGAGAATAGTTGAAAAATTCGGCGATAACACCCTTGATATTTTTGAAAATGACCCCGAACGACTTAAAGAAGTAAAAGGCTTTACTCCGCAGAAAGCCGAGGAAGCGGCTATTGAATTCAAACGAATATATGGCATAAGAACACTTATGATCTTTCTGTCACAATATGGCATAAGTCCGTCATTTGCTGTAAAAGCTTGGAAAAGGTGGGGACAATATGCTGTCGATGTTATAAAGGAAAACCCTTATGTGCTTTGTGAACAGGGGATAGAACTTGATTTTGTCAAGGCAGAAAAAATTGCCGGGGAAATGAAAATACCGTCCGACAGCGAGGGCAGAGTGAAAGCAGGAATGTTCTATATCCTTACCGAGAATACATATCTCGGGCACACTTGTCTGCCATACCAACACCTTGTTGAAACGACCGCCAAATACCTCAACGTCACAGAAGAGCTTATTGATAAAGTTATTGATGAGGAAATCGATGAAAACCGCCTTGCTTTATACACCAGCCGCAGGCAGAACCGCGATTATATCTATATATATGAATATTACAACGCCGAAACTTATATTGCAGGCAGATTGAATGTCCTCAACTCATTTATGAAAGATACGGAATATGATTATTCCAAGATGATAGAGCTTGAAGAAAAGTCAAAAAATATCGTTTATGCAGAGCAGCAAAAAAAAGCGATCTCGCTTGCACTTTCCAAAGGCTTCATTGTCCTGACGGGTGGACCGGGAACGGGAAAAACCACAACTCTCAAAGCTATAATCTCGCTGTATGAACAGCGTGGAATGAAAGTCCAGATCGCCGCGCCAACGGGAAAAGCCGCAAAGCGAATTTCTGACCTTACTGGATACGAAGCAAAAACGATACACCGTCTTTTGGAAGTTTCATTCGATAATTCGGGCAAGCTTCGTTTCAAACATAATGAAACAGAGCCGCTTGCCTGCGATGTTATGATAATCGATGAAATGTCAATGGTGGACTGCCTTTTATTCGAGTCACTGCTCCGCGCGCTAAAGCTTTCGTGCAGGCTTATTATGGTAGGCGACTGCGACCAGTTACCGTCTGTCGGTGCAGGAAATCTGCTCAAAGATATGATTGAAAGCGGTGTTCTTTCCGTTGTACAGCTCAACGAAATTTTCCGCCAAGCACAGCAAAGCGCTATCGTTATGAATGCTCACCGCATCGTTAAAGGCGAAAACATCGACCTTACACGAACTGACAATGACTTTTTCTTTATACAAAAGCTTGATTATCAGGAAGCAGCCGAAACGGTCGTGCAGCTTTGCACGGAACGTCTTCCGAAAGCTTATAATTATTCACCGACCGATGATATTCAGGTGCTTTGCCCATCGCGAAAAGGTGTTCTCGGCGTGGTTGAGCTGAACAATGCATTGCAGTTCGCAATAAATCCGCCTGAACGAGGCAAAAATGAGATAAAAGGTATGAACTACACCTTCCGCGAACATGATAAAGTAATGCAGATAAAAAATAATTACGATATAATATGGAAAAAGGAAAGTGAAAACGGCTCGGGTATCTTTAACGGTGATATCGGCACTATTGTAAAAATATCCAAGCGAGAATTAAAATTAGTAATCGATTTTGACGGAAGAATAGTTTCATACTCAACAGAAATGCTTGACCAGCTTGAACTTGCTTATGCTGTGACCGTACATAAAAGTCAGGGCAGTGAGTTTAATGCAGTCATTCTTCCGCTGCTTGGAAATTTTGAGAAGCTATATTTCCGAAATCTTCTTTATACTGCAGTTACAAGAGCCAAAAAGATGCTTATAATCGTTGGTTCAAAGCGAACAGTCGAATTTATGATTGCAAACAACAGACGTACAATGCGCTATAGCTGTTTGCGCGAAATGCTTGACAAGGAGATGGATTTTGGTGTTTGATATCAAAAATGTCAAGGCATTTACTCTTGATCTGATATTTCCGAACCGATGTCCGCTCTGCGGAGAGGTCATCAACTGGAAATACGAATACTGTCAAGGCTGTTTTGAAGAACTTCCGTACACAGGTGAAGAATTCTGCCGCGGCTGCGGTAATATATCAAGCAGTTGTATATGTCACAGAAATGAAAACCTCTTTTCACGATGTTATGCTGCGTTTTATTATTTGGACAGTGCAAAAGGCGGAGTTGTTTATCTGAAGAACACTAAGAATGATGTTTTTCCAAGGCTATTCGCCGAAAAAATAAAGTCTGATATCGAAACAGATTCTTATGAATTCAAAGCTGACTGCATAGTTCCCGTTCCAATGTCCAAAACAAAACTTCGCAAACGCGGATTTAACCAAGCGGAAGTTCTTGCCGACGCGTTGGGGCAGCAGCTCAACATACCTATTTACGGAAATGCACTTACAAAAAGCATTTCTTTTGTTGCTCAGCATAAGCTATCCGCATCTCGCAGAAAAACTAATGCCGCACACTTGTATTCAGCAGGTGAGAATATAGATATCAAAGGCAAAACAGTTATAATAGTTGATGATGTTATGACTACCGGTTCAACGATAAACTCCTGCGCCGAAATTCTTCTTGAAATGGGTGCAAAAGAGATAATCGCAGCGGTTGCCGCTTCAACTATCTAATTAAGAATACTATAATC
This sequence comes from uncultured Ruminococcus sp., assembly GCA_900541495.1. GTDB lineage: Bacteria > Bacillota > Clostridia > Oscillospirales > Ruminococcaceae > UMGS363. The sequence continues at coordinate 43,328 of UQKC01000001.1, forward strand.
CCGAAAGGAATGACATATAATGGATATTGGAATTGATTTAGGAACTGCAAATGTTATTATTACAATGGGAAACAGCGGTATTGTACTCAATGAGGCTTCTATCGTTGCTTTCAACACGAAAACTGAAAAGGTAATTGCAGTAGGTACGGAAGCATATAAAATGCTCGGCAAAGCGCCCGAACACATTCTTGTTGTTCAACCGCTTTCTGACGGCGTTATCTCTGACCATAAAATGACAGAATATATGGTAACTGCTTTTATTGAAAAAATAACGGGACAAAAGCTCCTTATGCCTAACATCGTAATGTGTGTTCCGTCTTCAATAACAGATGTTGAGAGCAGGGCAGTTGTTGAAGCTGCAAAAGTTGCAGGTGCGAAGAAAGTATATCTACTTGAAGAGCCGATTGCAGCACTTCTTGGTGCAGGAGTTGACATTTCAGCACCAAATGGAAATATGGTCGTTGACATCGGTGGAGGAACAACTGATATAGCGATAATCTCTCTTAACGGAATCGTTGCAAAAGCATCGATAAAAGTTGCAGGAAACAAATTCGACAAGGAGATCGTAAAATACATCAGCAACCGCTACCGTGTTCTCATTGGTGAGAAGACAGCCGAAATGGCAAAGATATCCGCTGCAAATGTTTTTGATCCCGATGGAAGCAAAACGATAGTTGTAAAGGGCAGACATCTTATCAGAGGACTTCCCGAATGTATTCAGATATCAGATTATGATATATACGAAGCGATCATTGACAGCATAAATGAGATCGTCGCAAACATTAAATCTGTATTTGAAAACACTCCGCCTGAGCTTGTCGGAGATATTTATAAAAACGGAATTTATCTTACGGGTGGCGGTGCACTTATAAATGGACTTGACAAGCTGATTTCAAGTGAAATAAAAGTACCATGTATCGTTGCAGACGATCCACTTTCCTGTGTTGCAAAGGGAGCACAGCTTTCATTCAAGTATCTCGATAAACTTCTTGACGGTTTCCAAAACGTTTCACTTTATAAATAATAATATAAAAGAAAAAATCCCGATTTCGTTTGAAATCGGGATTTTTTGATACCATAAATCAATAAGGAATAATGCTGAGGAGAACGCCTGCTGCAACAGCAGAACCGATAACACCTGCAACATTCGGACCCATAGCGTGCATAAGGAGGAAGTTCTTTGGATTTTCTTCCTGACCAACCTTCTGAGATACACGGGCAGCCATAGGAACTGCGGATACACCTGCAGAACCGATAAGAGGATTAACTTTACCCTTTGTAACAAGATACATAAGCTTACCAAAAAGAACACCGGCAGCAGTACCAATGCTGAATGCGATAACGCCGAGAATGATAACCTTAAGGAACTTAGCATTAACGATCTTATCAGCAGTTGTTGTAGCACCAACGGAAACACCGAGGAAGATAGTAATGATATTCATAAGTTCATTCTGTGCAGTCTTGCAAAGTCTGTCGCAAACGCCGCTTTCCTTGATAAGGTTACCAAGCATAAGCATACCTACGAGAGGAGCTGCGGAAGGAACGAGGAGTGCAATAACTATTGTTACAGCGATAGGGAAGATGATCTTCTCTGTCTTGGAAACCTGTCTGAGCTGTGTCATAACAACAGCACGCTCTTTCTTGGTTGTAAGAGCTCTCATTATTGGAGGCTGAATGATAGGAACAAGCGCCATATAGGTATAAGCTGCAAGTGCGATCGTACCTGTATCAATATCAAATCCACCGCTTCGGAGAAGTTTACTTGAAACGAAGATAGCAGTAGGACCGTCTGCGCCGCCGATGATAGCGATAGAACCGGCTTCCTGAGGTGAGAATCCAAGCCAAGCAGCGCCCAAGAATGTGAGGAAGATACCTGCCTGAGCAGCAGCACCGAGAAGGAAGCTCTTAGGATTTGCAATAAGAGGAGCAAAGTCAGTCATACATCCGATTCCGAGGAATATGAGAGGAGGATAGATCTGAAGCTTTACGCCCAAATACAGCAAGTCGAGCAAACCGCCGTTATGTAATATCTCACCGAAATCAAGCTGACGACCGCCGCTGATATCAAAAAGCTCAGGGTGATACATTTCTGTGAGCGGAAGGTTTGTAAGAAGCATACCGAAAGCAATAGGCAAAAGAAGAAGCGGTTCAAACTGATGCTTGATTGCAAGGTACAGGAACACGAAAGAGATCAGGATCATTATAACAGACGGGAATGTCATATTGACAATACCCGAGGTGTCGATCAGTCCCTTAATGGATTGAATAAAAGTTTCCATCTTTGGTTTTTACCTTTCTATTAGAATACTCGGGTACTTTCAGCGATACCCTGTGAGCCCCAAGCACTTCTGCGTGATGTCTTGGGAGAAGCTTTTCTTACACTTTTGATTGCAAAATTTCCTGACATTGAAGCAACGGCTGCGGCAATAACAGCAACTATCTCATCACTGATGCCGTCCTCGATCTGCATTGCGGGAGCAGAAGCCTGAGGAGCTTTGACTGCAACAGCTTCGGTCTTTTTGCCGCTGTCATTTTTCTTATCTTTATTGCCTTTGAAAGCATCAAAGATCTTACCCATTACCCAAACGAATGCAATAAGAATGACAAGTGCAATAAATACAACGATAAGACCTGTCAGTACAACTGCAGCTACATAAGAGCCTTCCATTTGCATAATTCCACATCTCCTTTAAAAAAAATATCTATATTATTATAACCTATTTCCGACAATAAAGCAAGATTTTTATGGCTAAAAAAATAACAAACTTTTATGTGTTTTTCTGTGAATTATCTATTAATTCCACTACATTTGCTCAAATAATCGATTAAGAAAATATTAATCAAATATTGTATGCTTTTTTACTATTATTTGATCGATATGTGCTATAATTATATTAATTTTTGAATGGAGGCAGAACAATGACCCCTTTTTTAATATCACAGCTTGAATCACAGATCGAATCCGCAGTACCTGATATCTCTGACTATGTTGAAGACGGCGTTATCAAGGTTTCTTTCTTTTCAAAGCTATGGTCAAACTTCATTGAATATCTTCCCACGCTTATAGCCGCAATTATTGTTTACATAATCTGCACTATAATCAACAAGATCATCATGAAGCTTCTTTCCAAGGGCTTGAATCGCAGCCGTATCGACTCAACGGTACATGGCTTTTTGAAATCACTTGTAAAAGTTGTACTTTTATGCATAACAATTATAATTGTACTTACGATACTTCGTGTACCTATGACTTCGATCATTACAGTTGTTGGTTCAGCTGGAATCGCTATCGGTCTTGCTCTCCAAAGCAGCCTTTCAAACATCGCAGGCGGGGTTATCGTTCTTGTTGAAAAGAACTTCCGTGTCGGTGACTATATTTCAATAAACGGAACAGAAGGCACTGTCAAGGAAATATCCGTTTTTGCTACAAATATCGTTTCTTACGACAATAAATCTATTTTTGTTCCGAATGGCATAGTTTCCAATGCAACCATAATCAACTACACAAGAGAAAAAACACGCCGCGTTGAACACGTTATGTCGATATCATATAATAACGACACTAAAAAAGCAATTTCGGTTATTTCCGATGTTTTGAAAAATAACAGCAAGGTGCTCGAGACTCCTGAACCATTTGTAAGAATATGTGCGTTCGCAGCAAGTTCTATCGACATCTCTGTCAAAGCTTGGGTAAACTCTGAGGACTATTGGACCGTTTATTTTGACCTTTTGGAAGAGATAAAAGATGCATTTGACAAAAATGACATCGTTATTCCTTACAATCAGCTCGATGTTCACATGATAAATAACGAAATTCAGCAGTAAAGCTCAATTACTTCACAGTTAAATCAAAACAATAAAAGCCGTTCCGATGAAAAAATCAGAACGGCTTAAATTATTATGCTTTGTTATCGATAAGCTGAGACATATCATACATTCCCGCTGTTTTATCACTGATAAAAACAGCTGCATTTACAGAGCCGACAGCAAAAACCTCCTTTGAAGAAGCGTGGTGAGAAAGTGTGATAACCTCATCTCTGCCCGAGAATATAATATCATGCTCACCAACGATCGTACCGCCTCTGATAGAGTGGATACCGATCTCATTCTTATCTCTCTTCTTGCGCTGTGAATGTCTGTCATAAACATAGTGACAGCGGTCGTTGAGCGTATCATTGATAGCGTTTGCAAGCATTATAGCTGTTCCGCTCGGAGCATCTATCTTCTGATTATGATGCTTTTCAACGATCTCAATATCAAACTGATCTCCGAGAATTTCAGCAGCCGTCTTTGCAAGCTTTGTCAAAAGGTTGATTCCAAGCGACATATTGAATGTAAAGAAAACAGGTATCTGCTCGGAAGCTTTCTTGATTTTCGCTGTCTGTTCCTCGTTGTAGCCCGTTGTGGCAATAACAATAGGAATTCCTGTTGAAAGGCAGTAATCAAGCAGCTTATCAAGAGCTGACGGGTGGGAAAAATCAATGATAACGTCAGGCTTTTCGTTCAATTCAGCAGGGGAAGATACGATAGGGAAGTCAGCGTAGGTTTCGGTATTGATATCGATGCCTGCGATAGTTTTGCAGTCATCTCTTTCCGAAATAACAGAGCTGATGACTTTTCCCATGTGTCCGTTCGCGCCGCTTATAGCAATTTTTATCATTTTTTCACTTCCTAACAGATTTACTTAACAAGTCCGACCTTTTTCATAGAGTTTGTGAGAAGATCAATCTTAGCCTGCTCCATTTTAAGAAGCGGAAGTCTGCATTCGCCAACATTCATTCCGAGAATGTTCATAGCTTCCTTTACAGGAATAGGATTTACATCGCAGAAAAGGTTGTTGATAAATTCAAGATACTTGATCTGAAGCTTTGCTGCAGAAGCAAAATCATTCTTGAGGCAGTATTCAGTCATTTCGTGTGTTTCCTTGGGGAGAACGTTAGAAAGAACGCTGATTACACCCTTGCCGCCGAGTGACATTATCGGAACGATCTGGTCGTCATTGCCGCTGTAAACATCAAGCTTATCGCCGCAAGCTTCAATGAGCTTTGCAACAGCAGAAATGCTTCCGCTTGCTTCCTTTGCAGCAACGATGTTCTTGTGTTCAGCAAGCTTAATATATGTATCAAGAGCAATGTTTACACCTGTTCTTGAAGGAACATTATAAAGAATGATAGGGAGGTTCACACTGTCAGCAATTGCTGTAAAGTGCGCAACCAGTCCACGCTGTGAAGTCTTATTATAGTAAGGTGTAACAACGAGAAGTCCGTCAGCGCCAAGTCTTTCAGCTTCGCGGGAAAGTGCGATAGCATAGCTTGTATCGTTGCTGCCTGTTCCTGCAATAACGGGAACTCTCTTGTTAACGTGTTCTATGCAGCGCTTGATACATTCAACGTGTTCTTCATGGTTAAGAGTCGCAGATTCACCTGTTGTTCCGCAGATAATAATTGCATCTGTGCCGTTTTCGATCTGATAATCGATATTTGCACAGAGCTGATCATAATTAACACTTCCGTCAGCGTTCATCGGGGTAACGATAGCAACGCCTGCACCTGTAAAAATAGTGTTTTTCATATTAGGCTCCTTTTATGGTTTAAAGGTTTATTGTATATGTAAGCCATTCATCTGAATTGCATTTTCCGCCAAGCTCTTCATAGAATTTCTGAGCAGAGGTATTCCAGTTCAGACAGTTCCATTCCAAGCGTGAGCAATGTTGTTCTTTTCCTATCTCTTTTATTCTATCAAACATCATTTTCCCTACACCGCATCTTCTGTATTCGGGATCAATAAAAATATCCTCAATATAAAGTACGCGTTTGCCCGAAAAAGTTGCTATTTTATAGAAATAATAGGACATAACTCCGATAGGAACGCCATTATTCTCGGCGATCAATGCATTCAGACCGTTTTCTTCGTTCAATAAGCCACAGATCTGTGACTCGGTGACATTGCAGTATTCAGAAAGTTTTTCAAATTCCGCAAGCTTTTTAAGATATGCAGCAATAGTCGCCGAATCCGATCCTGTTGCTTTTCTTAACGAAAGATCCATTAATCAAAATAACCCTTTTCAGCAAGAAGTTCAGCAAGAAGAACTGCGCCGCCTGCTGCACCTCTGAGAGTGTTATGAGAAAGACATGCAAACTTGTAGTCATACTGATTGTCTTCTCTGAGTCTGCCGACAGAAACAGCCATACCGTTTTCGATCATTCTGTCAAGCTTAGCCTGAGGACGGTTATCCTCTTCAAAATAATGGAGGAACTGCTTTGGTGCGCTTGGGAGGTTGCATTCCTGCGGAACACCCTTGAAATTCTTCCAAGCTTCGAGTATCTGCTCCTTAGTCGGCTTCTTCTTAAACTTTACAAATACTGCAGCTGTGTGACCGTCGGAAACAGGTACACGGAAGCACTGTGCTGTAAAGAGAGGTTCTTTAGCGCTTTCGATGTGATCTCCCTCGATCTTGCCCCAAAGCTTGAGAGGTTCCTGCTCGGACTTTTCTTCTTCGCCGCCGATGTAAGGGATAACATTGTCGATGATCTCAGGCATTGTTTCAAATGTCTTGCCTGCGCCGGAAATCGCCTGATATGTACATACAAGAACTCTGTCGATGCCGAATTCGTCCTTAAGAGGGTGAAGTGCAGGAACATAGCTCTGGAGTGAGCAGTTGGACTTAACAGCGATAAAGCCTCTCTTTGTGCCAAGACGCTTTCTCTGTGCTGCAATGATCTCAATATGTTCAGGGTTGATCTCAGGAACTACCATAGGAACATCAGGTGTGAATCTGTGTGCGGAGTTGTTGGAAACAACAGGGCATTCAGCCTTAGCGTAACGCTCTTCAAGAGCCTTGATCTCATCTTTCTTCATATCAACTGCGCAGAAAACGAAGTCAACCATGCCTGCGATCTTTTCTACATCAGCAGTTGCGTCCATAACGATAAGATCCTTGATATTCTCAGGGATAGGGGAAGTCATAGCCCACTTTGCTCCGACTGCTTCCTCATATCTCTTGCCTGCGCTTCTCGGAGAAGCTGCAAGAGCGACTACATTGAACCAAGGGTGATTGGAAAGAAGCAGAGAAAATCTCTGACCTACCATACCGGTTGCGCCGATGATACCTACGTTATACTTTTTCATTCTGATTTCTCCCTTAAAAATTATTAATATAAAAATAAAAATCGGTATAAAACCGATTCATCATACTGAATATTGAAATAACTTCACATAAATGCGATAGCACTCCATCATTCGTAATGTATGATGACAATCATACACCTATTAAATGCATGATCAGAAAACGATCGGCCAAGATCATCATCTTCGGCGGCTGCGCCTTTCAATGCTGCATAAGTCGACTTGGCAGTCTGTCAGCATCTACTATTCTATACCGCACCTCTATCTTAAATCAAGTTTTATATTATCACCATTCTTTCTATTTGTCAATAGATTTTTCCAAAATAACATTAAATTAATATAATATCATATAAATACATTTGACTTTATAGCTTTTTTGTGGTAAAATTTTATCAACTGCAATATATTTAATCAGATGTGAAAGGATAATTTGTATTTTATGCTGAAATCGGAATTCTATTACGCTCTGCCCGAAGAGCTTATCGCACAAACGCCAATCGAACCGAGAAATTATTCCCGATTAATGAAAATCGACCGCAAAAGCGGTGAAATAGAGCATCGTCACTTCTATAATCTATGCGATTACCTAAAAAAAGGTGATTTGCTCGTTATGAATGATTCACGTGTACTGCCGGCAAGACTTTATGGCATAAAGGAAGAAACAGGCGCTTGCGTTGAATTTCTGCTTCTTGAACAAAAAGGGGACAAGCTGTGGGAAATACTTGTTCGCCCCGGCAAAAAGGCCAAGCCGGGCGCAAGATTCAGCTTCGGCGACGGCAGACTTAAAGCCGAAATAATTGAAACAGTCGAGGGTGGAAACAGAATAGCAAAATTCGAGTGTGAAGGAAACTTCTTTACAGCACTTGAAGAAGTCGGACAGATGCCGCTTCCTCCATACATCAAGGAAAAGCTCAAAGATAAGGAACGTTATCAGACGGTTTATTCAAAAGAATTGGGCTCTGCAGCAGCTCCGACAGCAGGTTTGCACTTTACAAAAGAAATGCTTGCCGAGCTTGAAAATATGGGTGTAAAGCTTGCATACGTTACACTTCACGTCGGACTCGGAACATTTCGACCCGTAAAGGAAGATAATGTTCTCGAACATAAAATGCACTCGGAACACTATTATCTTCCTAAGGAAACTGCCGATCTCATCAAACAGACCAAGGCTGAGGGCGGCCGTGTTATCGCAGTAGGTACAACTTCATGCAGAACACTTGAAAGCGTCGGAACATTCTTTGATGATATGGACGAACATGAGGGATACACCGATATATTCATTTATCCCGGATATGAATTCAAAGTAATTGACGGACTTATAACAAATTTTCATCTTCCGGAAAGCACTCTTATTATGCTTGTATCGGCTTTTCTTGGTTATGAAAAGACAATGAACGCTTACAAGATCGCTGTTGATGAAAAATACAGATTCTTTAGCTTTGGTGACGCAATGCTGATAGTTTGACATAAACCCAGCAATGACATCTTAGCGTGGAGAAAACATTATGATCTACAAGAATAGATTAAGAAAAGCACCATCTGTAAGCTTTCTTATGGGAATTATTTATGCGATTGTTGGGATAATATTCCTTATAGTAGGAATAATTATTTCTGTTCATAACAATAATTTCTTAAAGAATGCCCAGCAAACAAATGCTGTGATCTCTCGAATTGAAAAAGAATATTATTATGACAGTGACGGCGAGCGTAAAGCAAAACACAGTGCTTGGGTCAAATATGAAATAAACGGCAAGCAATATGAAGAACTTCTCGACTATTATTCTTCGGATATGCGTGAAGGAGATACTATTATAATAAATTATTCTCCCGATGATCCATCGAAAATAATAACAAATATTGGTTCAAAAATTCTTGGCTTTGTCATTATTCCATTGGGCGGCATATTTGCAATGCTTGGTTTGTTCTTCATTCTGAAAAAGATACTTTACGACCAAAAGATAAAACGACTGATACGATCGGGTGAATGCTTGACAGGTGTTATAACAAATGTTGAAAAAAACAAGTATGTCACCATAAATAACCAACACCCCTATAAAGCCGAGTGTGAAGTTATTGACCCTTACAGCGGTAAAAAGTATCTTTACAACTCTGATAACATTATGGGTAATATTTCTGACCTCATTGGAAGAGAAGTCACAGTTTACGTTGACAGCAACAATAAAAAGAATTACTACGTTGATATTTACGAATTGATCGACAGATACAGTTCAGATGAAAATATCTACGATTATAGAAGATAGGAGAAAATATGTACACACTTTTAAAAACAGAGGGGAAAGCCCGAAGAGGCAAGTTTGAAACTGTTCATGGCACATTCCAGACACCTTGCTTTATGAATGTTGGCACATCAGCTGCAATCAAGGGCGGTATTTCGTCAATTGACTTAAAAGGGCTGAAAACTCAGGTCGAGCTTTGCAACACTTATCATCTGCACGTTCGTCCGTCTGACAGAGTAATAAAAGAAATGGGCGGTCTGCACAAATTTATGAACTGGGACAAGCCTATACTTACCGACAGTGGCGGATTTCAGGTCTTCTCCCTTTCAAAGCTTCGAAGAATAAAAGAAGAGGGCGTATATTTTAACTCCCACGTTGACGGCAGAAAAATATTCATGGGACCTGAGGAATCTATGCAGATACAGTCAAACCTTGCATCGACTATCGCTATGGCATTCGATGAATGTGTTGAAAATCCTGCAGCTTATGAATATTCAAAGAAATCATGTGAGCGTACAGTTCGTTGGCTGTACAGATGCAAAGACGAAATGGAAAGGCTTAACGCTTTACACGATACTATTAATAAGCATCAGCTTCTTTTCGGCATCAATCAGGGTTGTACTTTCTCCGACCTCAGAATAAAGCACATGGAAGCAATTGCAAGACTTGATATGGACGGCTATGCTATCGGCGGACTTGCAGTTGGCGAGCCTACCGATGTGATGTACAAGATAATCGAAGATGTTGAACCCGTTATGCCGAAGAATAAGATAAGATATCTTATGGGCGTTGGCACTCCGTCAAACATCATCGAAGCAGTAGCAAGGGGAGTTGACCTTTTTGACTGCGTAATGCCGAGCAGAAATGCACGTCATGCTACCATATTCACATGGAGCGGAATAATGCACGCAACGAATGCCTGCTATGAAACAGACCCTCTTCCGCTTGACCCTGAATGTGACTGCCCAACCTGCCGCAATCATTCGAGAGCATACATTCGTCACCTTTTCAAGTCAAATGAACAGCTTGCAGGAAGACTTGCTGTAATTCATAACCTCTATTTCTATAACACACTTATGGAAAAGATCAGAGATGCTCTTGACAATGGCACTTTTTCCGAATTCAGAGCAGAATACTCTGAAAAGCTCTCCAAAATTCTCTGAGCAGCCGCTTCCTAAAAAACTGTATCGAAAGGAACTATAAACCATGGAAATGAAAGATCTTTACAAAAAATATGTCAAGGAGACCTTCGATGAAAACGGACTTATCAAAGACCTCGATTTTGATATTCCTGAAAACTTCAATTTTGCTTACGACATAATCGATGTTATAGGAAAAAACGAGCCTGAGCGCAAAGCAATGGTCTGGGTCAATGATAAGGGCGAAGAACACACCTTCACCTATAAAGATCTTTCGGTCAGATCAAATCAGTGCGCAAATATGCTTCTTGCACACGGCGTAAAAAAAGGTGATATGGTTCTTTCGGTTCTCAAAAGACACTATCAGTTCTGGATATTGCTTCTTGCGCTTGATAAGATAGGAGCAATTCTCATTCCTGCAACAAATCAGCTTATGAAAAAGGACTACACCTACCGTTTTGAAGCAGCAGACGTTAACTATGTTGTCGCAACCGCAGACGGTGATGTTACCGATCACATTGAGCAGGCACTTGAAGAATACAAGGGCATAAAGGAAAAGTTCATCGTCAGAGGTGAACGTGACGGTTGGACGAACTTTGACGCTGAATGTGCTAAATACCCGACAGAACTTGAAAGAATTCAGAACAACGTCAATGACAATATGCTGATATACTTCACATCGGGAACAACGGGCTATCCGAAAATGGTCGTTCACACACATTATTATTGCCTCGGACATATTGTTACAGCTAAATATTGGCACAAGCTCCACGAGGGCAGCCTACATCTTACTATCTCCGAATCAGGTTGGGCAAAATGTATGTGGGGAAAGATGTATGGTCAGCTCCTCTGCGCTGCTTGCCTGTTTGTTTACGACTTTGACCGTTTCCATGCAAATGATATTCTTAAGAAGATCCAGGATTATAAAGTTACTTCGTTCTGCGCACCTCCGACAATGTACCGTATGTTCATCAAAGAGGGAATCTCGGGTTATGATCTCTCCAATCTTGAACGCACAAGCATTGCAGGCGAAGCTCTTAACCCCGAAGTATTCAACCGTTGGTATGACCTTACTGGTTTAAAGGTAATGGAGGGCTACGGTCAGACTGAAACAGTTCTTGCGATAGGAAATATGTGTGAAATGGAGCCGAAGCCGGGTTCAACAGGTATTCCTACACCGCTTTTTGACATAAAGATCTATGATGATGACTGCAATGAGGTTGAAAACGGTCAGGAGGGCGAAATTGTAATAATTCCCAAGACCAAAGAGAAGATCGGTCTTTTCAAGGAATACTACAAGAACCCAGAGGCTACCGCCGAGGCATGGAGAGGTGGAGTTTACCACACAAACGACCTTGCTTACAAGGATAATGACGGCTATTTCTGGTATGTCGGACGCAAGGACGATGTTATCAAGTCCTCGGGCTACAGAATCGGACCATTCGAGATCGAAAGCGTTCTAATGGAACATCCTGCGGTTCTTGAAGTTGCTGTTACAGGCGTAAAGGACGCGATCAGAGGTATGGTCGTTAAGGCAACTATCGTTCTTACCAAGGCATACAAGGAAAAAGGCGACGAAAAGCTTGTAAAAGAGCTTCAGGAACACGTTAAAAACCAGACTGCACCTTACAAATACCCACGTGTTATCGAATTCGTTGATGAACTTCCAAAAACTATCAGCGGAAAAATAAGACGAGTTGAAATTCGCGAAAAAGATAACTCAAATTCATAAAAATACAGCCTGATAAGATTCATAAAAATACAGCCTGATAAGTTAATTCTTGTCAGGCTGTTACAATTACAAAAGCCGTTTTTGATTTTAGTTCAAAAACGGCTTTATACTAATTCTTGATCGTTCTATAGACAAAATCGACAGATAGAATAAGTTCAGTCAAGAAAAGCGACCACAGGCAGACTGTTGCCTGACAAGGGAGCTTGACGCCGAATGAACTTATTATAGCCGAGAGTTTGTCTATAGGTTGATCAAGAATTAGTATTATATATTAGTGCTGATTTAAAATGCGTTCATCGCAGTATTCACATTCAAGAGTATCTCCATTACCTCTGAATGATCTCGGCAGATATGCTTCCTTGTGAGTAATGCAGTTAGGGTTTGTGCATCTGATACTGTTGTGAATATTTCCGCTAAGAAGTGTAGACGGATATTCATTCTTTAAAACAGTGAGAATAAGCGCCATTCTGACATACATTCCGTTCTTTGCCTGTTTGAAATACATTGCACGGGGGTCATCATCAACTGCAATATCGATCTCATCAACTCTCGGAAGAGGGTGAAGAACGATAAGATCCTTGCTTGCTTTGGACATTTTTTCCGTATCAAGGCGGTAAACATTTTTCTGCTTTTCGTATTCATCAAGGTCAGAAAAACGCTCGCGCTGGATTCGTGTCATATAGAGAATATCAAGCTTGTCAATAACTTCTTCAAGTGAATCAACTTCAGTAAATTCACAACCGTGAGCCTTTAATATATCAATTATATATGACGGAACTTTAAGCTCGGGAGTTGATATAAAGATGAACTTGTTGCCCTTATAGCAGGACATTGCTTTACAGAGAGAATGAACAGTTCGACCGTTTTTGAGGTCACCGCAGAATCCAATAGTATGGTTCTCAATAGTTCCTTTTTCTATGTATAAAGTCAACAGATCGGTGAGGGTTTGTGTTGGATGAAGATGTCCGCCGTCGCCTGCGTTTATGATAGGGCAATCAGCTGTCAATGCAGCAGCCTTTGCAGATCCTTCAAGAGGGTGTCGCATTACCAAGACATCTGCATAACCCGAAACTATTTTTGTTGTATCTTTAAGATTTTCACCTTTTGAAACCGATGAGGTCGCAGGATTATCAAAACCAATTATCGTTCCGCCAAGGCGAAGCATTGCTGTCTGGAACGACATCTGCGTTCTTGTTGACGGTTCATAGAAGAGCGTACCCATAATTTTTCCGTCACATTCATGAGCATATTTTTCGGGTTCTTTTGCGATCTTTGCACCGAGCGAAACGATTTCGTTCCACCAAGAAATGGGCATATCGCTAAGGTCGATAAGGTTGGTAAATTTAGATGTTACCATAGTTAAAGATCCTTTCATTTATAACAATGTGATTTTATCTTATTCATTTTATCACAAAACGACACTCTATTCAATAGTTTTTTTCAAATTTAATAAATTCGGTTATAAATCGACATAAAATAATTCGCAGAAAAAGCTCACACGATCACTTGAACCGTGTGAGCTTTTATAAGCATTAATTTAGAGTGCGATAGAAACCTTGCCATCGGAATTAGCAGGAACTTCAACAGTCTTGCCGCCCGAAACAGTGATCTTGAACGGTGAAGCATTCTTTGTGAAGCTTACATCGATCGTGCCGTTGTTGTTTACGGCTGTAAGTTCCAGAACCTTGTTGGAATCTGTATCGTAGATAGTGCATGAAGCGGACTTACCGTTTTCAAGCTCATAAATAACTATCTCTGCATTGTTGAGATAATCGTATTCAAAGTTCTTCTCAAATGCACCGTAAGCAATTATGCTGTTAGGCTTTGCAAGGCAGGGGAGAGAGAAGTAATCGAACTTTTCATTGTAGTACTTTCCGCCCTCGTACTTCTTTCCGCTGATGATATCGGTCCATACGCCTGCAGGAACATAGAACTCTGCTGTGCCCTCTTCGTTGAATACAGGAGCAACGAGAACATTATCACCAAACATATACTGTCTGTCAAGGTAGAGGCAAGCAGGATCATCTGCATAGTCGATAACCATTGCTCTCATCATAGGAACGCCGACAGTTGATGTCTTGTTAGCCTGTGCCCAGATATAAGGCATCATCTTACCCTTGAGCTTTGTGAAGAAACGGAGAACATCAACGGATTCTTCGTCAAAGAGCCAAGGCACTCTGTAAGAGGAGTTTCCGTGGAGTCTTGAGTGTGAGGAGAACAGTCCAAATGCTGCCCATCTCTTGTAGATATCAGGTGTTGCTGTTGCTTCAAATCCGCTCATATCGTGGCTGAAATAGCCGAAGCCTGAAGCGCAGAGTGACAAGCCGCCGCGGAGTGTTTCTGCCATTGAAGTGTATTCAGCAGAGCAGTCGCCGCCCCAGTGAACAGGGAACTGCTGACCGCCGACTGTTGCAGAACGAGCAAAGAGGCAAGCCTTGTTTTCACCGTAATATTCCTTAAGAACATTGAATACAGTCTTATTGTAAAGATATGTGTAATAATTATGCATTGCGATAGGATCAGAACCGTCGAAATACTTAACGTTTGTCGGGATTCTCTCACCGAAGTCGGTCTTGAAGCAGTCAACGCCCATTTCGCAGAGCTTTTTAAGCTTACTTGCATACCACTTGCAAGCATCAGGATTTGTGAAGTCTACAATTGCCATACCCGGCTGCCACATATCGCACTGGAAAACGCTGCCGTCAAGATTCTTGATGAAGTAACCATTTTCCTTACCCTCTGCAAAAAGAGCAGAACGCTGTGCAATGTAAGGATTGATCCAAACGCAGATCTCAAGATCCTTTGCTTTAAGACGCTTGAGCATTGCAGCAGGGTCTGGGAACTGACGCTTGTCCCATTCAAAGTTACACCATTCAAATTCCTTCATCCAGAAGCAGTCAAAGTGGAATACCTGAAGAGGGATATCTCTTTCAGCCATACCGTCGATAAAGGAAGTAACCGTTTCTTCATCATACTTTGTTGTAAACGAAGTTGTGAGCCAAAGTCCGAATGTATAAGCAGGAGGAAGTGCAGGCTTACCTGTGAGTGTTGTGTAATTTGAGATAACTTCTTCGAGGTTTTCACCGCCGATAACGAAATATTCAAGCTTTTCGCCGGGAACAGTAAAGGAAACCTTTGAAACTGTATCGGAAGCAACTTCATAAGAAACCTTATCGGAGGAATTTACGAAGATACCGTATCCTCTTGAAGAGATATAGAACGGAATGGACTTATAGGACTGGTCGCTGCAAGTACCACCGTCAGAGTTCCATGTTTCAACGTTCTGACCGTTCTTAACGAATGTTGTGAACTTTTCGCCAAAGCCGTAGATACATTCACCAACGGAAAGCGTAAGCTGCTCACGGAGATAGGAATTACGCTTATCGCGAGGATAAGACCAGAATGTATCGTCCTGTGTTGCTTCAAGTCTACTGGAAACCTTGAACTGACTTTCATTTACAACAGTTGTAGCTCTCCAAGCGCCGCCGGTGAGCTTCTTGTCCTTGTAGTAGAACTGAACATTCCAGCTATACTTTGAAATGTGTACCTTTGTATTGCCTGCAACGAGTTCAACAAAATCATCGCCGTCAACGATCTCGGGAGTAAAGCCCTGATCTTCATAAAGTTCAAACTTAGGTGCATTGTCAAGTGTACCCATATAGTGGTTTATGGAAACCTTGATAACATCTTTCTGTGTGCAGGAATAGGTGATATCGAGAACAGGTCCGCCGAGGGTCATACCTCTGTTCTGGATATAGTTTGTGGTCGCAAGGACATTTATAAAGTTTTTGCCTGTCTTGATCTCATAGGCCTGTGATGCATAGTTTACATCATAGCCTTTCTGATTAAGCCAAAAGCCGTCTGCAAATTTCATGACAAAATCCTCCTCTTATGTAATTGATTACATTGTACAACATACACATAAAAAATGCAAGGGGTTTTCAAAATTTTATTTTTTGTTCATATCTTTTGCTTCTATATAAGCATACAAGCCCTTAGCTTTGAATATTATTGAACAAAGCAGGTGATGATACAAAAATGCTCTTACCGAGAAATTTTTATCATTAAAATTGTTTTACCACGACAAAACAAGGAGGAAAACCTATGGAACTTAAAATCAACAGGGAAGAGTTATGTTCGTCCGAATTGATCCTGAAAACCAAACAGGAGCAGTCGATCGAACTTGACTATGTTCTTCCCGATTATTACCCCGAGATTTTCAAGATACTGAAATGTTTCACTTCGCCGAAGATAGCTTCATACAGCGTTTCGGGCAGCAAACTCACATACGAACTTTGCGTAAACATAAAGATAGCGTATAATGACGAAAACAGCTGCACTGTTCACGTTGTAGACCAGAAAATGATGTTTACGAAGTCAGTTGAACTCGGTAGATCCTGCAATGAACCCAAAGTTTGTATAAAGCCAAGCGTTGACTACATCAACTGCCGTGCAGTAAATTCACGCAGACTTGACATCAGGGGAGCTGTTTCGACCGATATATGCGTCACCGACAGCAGCAGGCAGGAAGTTGTCTGTGATGCTTACGGAATGGACATCGAACTATGCAAAAAACCGATAACTTACCCCGTGAACAAGCTTTATGCCGAAAAACAGATCACAATAACCGACGATTTTGAACTTGGGATCTCAAAACCTGCCATAAACGACATACTTTACTATGATGCGTGTGTTTCTTCAACTGATAAAAAGATAATCGCCAATAAAATGGTCGCAAAGGGCGAGATCTGCATAAATATGTTCTACACCTGCGATGAAGACAAGATCGAAACGCTTACGTTTACACTTCCATTCTCGCAAATAATCGATATCGAGGGTATTGATGACAGATTTGACTGCAATATTGAAGCAGAGATAATGAACTGCGAAATAATGCCCCGTTCAGACGGTGACGGAAACACCAAAGTCGTTGACTGCTCCATTTCGATAATGATAAAGTGCAATGCATACAGAATGGGAACGCTTGAACTCGTCTGTGACGAATATTCGACCTCTTTTGGAACTTCCGACCAGAGAGAAACTATCCATTACGATACTATGCCGCAATGGATAAACACTACATTTTCTGCAGGCTGTTCATTTGATACCGGTGAAAACAAAGTTGAACGTGTTTACGGTGTCACAGCAAGTGTAAAGAATTGTCACTTTACAGCAAACAATGAGAGCAATGAACTAACCGCAGACGGAACTATATGCTGTACACTTATTGCAAGCTCAGAGGACGACAAAAGCATTTTTGCTGACAAGGAAGAGAACTTTACATACAGCATTCCCCTTGAAAACATCTCCGATGAAGCATATATCAGTATCAGCGTGATACCTACTTCCTGCTCATACAATATTTTATCTGAGGGAACTGTAGATGCAAAGGCAGAATTAAAGCTTTGCGGAAGTATTTGCTGTACCAAGACAGCGGAATGTATCACCGATATTTATGCAGACGAAGATGCTCCTATACAAAAGGACGAAAACTGTGCATTGAAGCTTTACTTCTGCGAAAGCGGTGAAAGTCTTTGGGATATCGCCAAGCGTTACCACTCTTCCGCAAAACTTATAATGGATGAAAACGACATAGAAGATGAGATGATCGGCAATGATATGATGCTGATAATTCCAATAATGTAAAAGGGGTGTTCCGGAATGGTCAATAATGATATTTACAGCAGCATTGCCAAAAGAACTGACGGCGACATTTACATCGGTGTTGTCGGACCGGTCAGAACAGGCAAATCAACTTTTATAAAAAAATTTATGGAATCGCTCGTTATTCCGAATATCACAAGCGAATTCCGCAAAGAACGTGCCATTGATGAACTTCCTCAATCAGCTGCAGGCAAGACCATAATGACAACCGAACCCAAATTCATTCCCGAAGAAGCGGTAGAAATAATACTTTCGGACAATGCTGTTTTCAACGTCCGAATGATAGACTGTGTAGGCTATATCGTTCCTGCTGCGATCGGTTACATCGAGAATGAAGCTCCTCGAATGGTTATGACTCCCTGGTTTGAGGAGGAAATTCCTTTCGCAATGGCAGCCGAGATCGGAACGCAGAAGGTCATTAAGGAGCACTCGACAATAGGTCTTGTTGTTACAACAGACGGCAGCATCACCGACATTCCCCGTGATGAATATTGTGATGCCGAAGAGCGCGTAATAAACGAACTTACCGAGATCAATAAACCGTTCGTAATCGTTCTGAACTGTCTTGACCCGAAAAGCAGCAGCGCACAGCAGCTTGCATCAGAGCTTGGAGAAAAATATTCAACTCCAGTTATTCCCGTAAACTGTCTTGAACTCGATGAGAAGGGGATAAGCGATATTTTAAGGCAGGTGCTTTACGCATTTCCCGTTAAGGAAGTCAATATCACTATGCCGAAATGGATAACGGCACTCGACAAAAATCACTGGCTCAAAAGCAGTGTTGTTTCCGCAATTAGAGCAGCTGCAGAAAACATCAGACATATCCGTGATATGACTAAGCTCACCGAGCGACTTTCGGACGGAGAATACATATCCGGTTCGCAGATATCTGAAATCGACCTTGGAAAGGGAAGTGCAGGCATTAGGCTGGACTTTGACGGTGAACTTTTCTACAAAATTCTCGGCGAAGAAACGGGCATTGATATCAAAAACGACAATGACCTTATGCCGCTTCTGAAAGACCTTATCGCTATCAAAAAGAAATATGAAAAAGTAGAAAATGCTTTGAATGAAGTAGAAGCAACGGGATATGGCATCGTTATGCCCGATATCGACGATCTTTCACTCGAAGAACCCGAGATCGTTAAGCAGGGTGGAAAATACGGTGTTCGTCTGAAAGCTTCTGCGCCGTCAATTCACATGATGAAAGCTGATATCGTCACCGAAGTCAACCCGATAGTCGGTTCGGAAAAGCAGTCGGAAGAGTTGGTTATGTATCTTATGAATGAATTCAATGATGACCCAACAAAAATTTGGAACTCCAACATCTTTGGCAAATCTCTGCACGACCTTGTTAATGAGGGTCTGCACAACAAGCTTTATAAGATGCCCGTTGACGCTCGACTCAAACTCCAGGAAACGCTTGAACGTATTATCAACGAAGGCTGCGGCGGACTTATTTGCTTTATTCTTTGATTTCTTCCTTGTCTTTTGTCATAAAAAACAGCACCCTTGCAGGTTCAATGCAAGGGTGCTGTACTTTTATTTGGTTATGATAACTTGTTGCCGCATTCTGCGCAGAATTTAGCGTTTGGACTTGTTATTCTTGCGCCGCACTGGTCGCAGAAACGAGGCTTAGGTTCTTCAGAAGCAGGCTGTTCATCTGCTTTTTCCTCTGCTGCTTCAGCGGCAGGTGCTTCTTCCGTTTTTTCAGCTGCTTCGGTCTTTTCTTCAACTGCTTCTGCTGTCGGTTCAGCGGTTTCAGTTTTAGGTGCAGGAGCTTCATTTACTGCTGCGTTTATAGCAGCAACAGGTATTTCCTGCGTTCTTTCCTTAACGGCATTTTCAAGGAGTTCCTTCATCTTTTCAGCAGAACGCTGATCTCTTATGTAATTAACAAGAGCAGTCATAGCCTTAGCTGTGCCGTCAATGGTATTCTTGTTTATTGCACAGTTGATCTCGTTGGTGTTGCCGTTTCTCTCAGTCACAACGATAGATGTGCTTACAAACGACTTCTTAGCCTGGAACGAAACGATATCGTCGATCTTAATACGATTGAACACGCCCTTATTGATAAAGTAGAAATACTCTGTTGTAAGAGCAAAACCGTTATCTCCCGAATTGTCATGGAGAAAGATAGGAAGTTCATATCTTCCGACAGAGATATAATTCTTGCAGGCCTCATCATACTTAGGGTAAAAGAGGTTTGAAAGAGTAGGAACAAGGAAGTTTGCTGTTGAAACATTGAACTCATCGATCTTCTGCTTAAGGAACATAATATATGTTCTCTGCTCGTTATTTTTGAGTTCCATAATATGTGATTCGATCATATCAAGATACTTGTTCTTGACTGTATCATCGAGAGCCATTGTTCTGAGGCGAACTATAACATCAAGCGACTTCTTTGCACTGAGATTGTTGATATTTCCGATAATATCGGTAACTTCCTTTTCGGCAAGGAAAGAAAGGCACTCATCGACTTTAACGATGTACTTCGTTTTGAGTTCAAGAGGACATCTGTATTCTTCGATCTTTGATTTAACAGCGAGAAGCTCTTCCTTAGACATATTTTCAACGCCGTCCATAAGTTTCTCAATGTTTTCAATGTGGAGTTCTTTTATTCTGTTTTCAAGCTGCTCAATTCGTTCTGTCTTCTTATCCTCGTGGAAATCACCATTCTTAATAGTATCGAGAGCATAAATTGCCTTATCAACATCAATGGTGGTAATATCACCAATGATAGCATCAAGTTTTTCTGTTTCAAGAACAGAAGCTCTTTCAGCTATCTTATTTACACCTCGCTCAAAGTTTTCGAGTGTAACTTCGTTATCGGCAAGTTTATCGGAAAGATCAGACTTGAACTGTTCAAGCTCACTTTCGGACATATTCTGAACTGTATCAAGAAGCTTGTTATATTCAGCATTTTTGATATTGTCGATACATTCATCGATCTTAGCATAATATTCATCGCTGATTGCAACATATTCTTCGTTTTCAGCAATTTCATTTCTGAGCTTTTCAAGCTGTTCGATATCCATTTCGGAAATTCCCGAGCAGAGTTCATCAAGCTCTTCACGACGAAGTTCATCTTCACGTTCGGTTACCTTTTTGAGATAAACTGTTGTGATAGATTCATCGTAAGTACCGCTGAGAAGAACATCTTTGAGTTCATTCAAAGCGTCCTGATTCATAGAGAAGATATACTTGCAGCGTTCAGCAAGCTCAGAGTTCTTGAGTTCAGCCTCACGGCGGTCAATTCTGTCAAAGCATTTATCCTTGAGTTCGCTGTTGTAATTCTTATCGGAAGAATTGATCTTTGAACGAAGCTCATCAAGCTGATCCTGTTCCATATTTTCGATGTTTTCACACATTGAAGCAAGTTCTTCATCAATAAGGGTCTGTTCACGCTGTGCGACCTTGACCATATAGGGAGCGATAAGTTCATCGCTGTAGCTCTTTTCGCTGAGAACGGACTTGATGCTTTCAAGTTCTTCTTCTGTTGCAAAATCAACATTTTCAAAAAGCTTTTCAACTTCGTGATGCTCGTAATCAACGATAAGTCTGTCGATCTCTTCGATATATGCACTCGTGTACTTTTCGGGGAACTTGTCACTTGAAAGCTTAAGCTTTGCATCTGTAAGCATATCAAGTGTAAATTCATCCATACCGCTGCAAATAAGATTGATCTCAGCCTTGATCTTATCATCTGCAAACTGCTCTATCTTGCGTGTATAGCTTTCAGCCATTACAGCAGGATATCTGCCAGAATTTACACTCTGGAGCAGGGTAGATATCTCGGCAGTATCCATATCATCAAGCTTTGCAATTCTTCTGTCGAGTTCCTCTGTAAATGCGATATCAAGGTGATTGTTGATATCGGGAAGCTTGGCATTTATAACAGATTCCGCATATCCGGATTTAAGGACATCATCACGAAGCTTGATAGTTTCATCAGCGTCAAGCGTTGGCAGACCAAGGCAAAGCTGATCGAGCATACTTTCCTCAACGCAGTTCATTGCCATCTTAACTTTGAGAAGATATTTTGACTTTGTGACATCGTCAATAGTAATACCTTCAATATGCTTTTTGAGCTGATTGAGTTCATCTTCGTTAAGAGCAGAAAGATTTATGCAAAGTGTCTGGAGTTCAAGTTCATTTGCTACTGCGCGCTTCATAGCCTCGGGAGTGTCAAAAACAGTTCCGTTAAAGCTTCTGCTGCGAATATCAGCATCCTTGATATATTCAGCAAGCTCGTCAATATAGCTTCTGTCCTCAAAGCCATACTTTACGTTAACTTTTTCAAGTTCGTCCTTTATGATCTCAGCCTGCTTGATCCCCGAAACAAAGTTGCCGTTTTCATCAAAAAGATCAGCATTCAGATAGGAATCAAAAATAATACGCTGAAGTGTAGCTTTATCTACAGGTGCAACATTCCAGAAGTTTGCAAGCTTTTCGAGATTAGCTTCTTCCTCGGGATATCTGTAAAGCGTATATGCAAAAATACCATAGCTTTCAGGTCTGAATGAAAGTATCTTGGAAATAAGGAACTTTTCTTCGGCAGAACCCTGCGAGCCTGAAAATTCCTTCTGTTCAAGGTCTTTCATAAGCGAAACGTAGTCACTGTCTGAATTAACGGAATAGCTGTACTCAAAGAGATCAGACTTTGTAAGTGCATCGGTAAATGCTATCTTCACTGCAGCCATAGCAGTGCTGTTTCCGTCAATATTGATACCGTGTGATTTTTCCTTAAGTTCTTCTTCTGAAAGATTTATGTACTTGTTTACATACTCGGAAACAAACTTGTCAAGAGTAATTGTAACGCCGTTGTTTGAAAGCACTTCAACAGCAAGCTTTCTGATAAATTTATCAGCAGAGAATTCAAATTCTGAAGCCTTAAAAATTTCGTCAGCTTCGGAAAGTTCACCTGCGATAGCGTTAAACTGCTCAAAAAGAACATCAGTTTTCAGTATTCTTGTGGTTTTGCCGTCAATGATGACCTTTTTATCAAAAAGATCAAATGTAAGGTCATTCGTATCTGCAAAATCAGGCGCTTCATCAACACATTTTGCAAAATACTTATCAATACATTTCTGAATATATTCAGCACCGAGCGTGATTATCTCGCCGATCTCTGCTTTGTTCCAGAAGAATGTATTATTGATTTTCTTAAAATGAAGGACTCTATTGGTAAGGGGAGTGACAGGAGCGTATCTTTTGCCCTTTTCACGCATATATGCTTCGCTTACAACAATAGTATCATTCTTTCCGTTTATCATCCAATCCTCGGCATAGAATGCGTTCTCAGCCATAATATCGGTAAGATATACATAGCCATTCTCGGCAGCTATCTCTCTCGCTCTTGTGATATTGAAAGACTGCCATTCTTCATTGTCGGCAGACATTAAAAGCATGTCGGAATAACGGCAGATATTAAGTCCGTTGCTCTTAGCTTCCTCGTCAGAACATCTGCATATCAATTCATTTTTCTGGGTAGGATGACATATAAATTTAGCTTCGGAAAAGCACTTGTTTTCGAGTTCATCGGCAAAAGCAAAGCATTTTTCCTTAAATACGTCATACTGATTAAATACGTCCATATTTTTGCCCCCAAATTTCAAAATTATATATTTATATCATACCAAAATTCCCTTAAAAAGTCAATAACTTATTGCAATTTTAACAATAATTCTTTTTTTAGGCAATTTATTTTATTAATTTTATCAGATTAAACAGTTAGCTTTGTAAAATAAGATAAATAAAAAGTTTGCTTTTGCCGAATTTTAAAATTTCATTGCAAAATAGTTCCAATCCCATTGACAAAAACTTAATTTTGTTACATAATATATGTATATATTAATAGGGGAAGGAAATTCCTGATATGAATAACGATAAAAGAATCAAAATCGCCTATATTGGCGGCGGTTCATACAATTTTGGCTGGAAACTTTTTTCTGAATTGGCTGCCGAAGAAATTTGTGCGACTATCAACCTTTATGACAAGGATAAGCAGCTTTCGCTGACTAATGAAGTTATAGGAAATAATTTGAGGGATAACCCACGATGCAAAAGTGATATAGTATTTCTTGCCTGCGACACTCCCGAAGATGCATTAAAGGGAGCGGATATCGTCTTAATGTCGATAAGCTGCGGAAATACCGATGATGAAGCTGCACTCCACAATATTATTGAAAAATACGGAATTATCCAAACCTCAGGTGAACAAACAGGACCTATCGGCGTGATAAACGCACTGTGGATCCTCCCTGATTACATCAAATATGCCGAGCTTATTAAAAAGTATTGTCCAAATGCCTGGGTAATAAATCTGAGCAATCCAATGTCGGAATGTATTGACATAATGATAAAGGTTTTCCCTGAAATAAAAATATTTGGCTCGACAAATGAGCTTTTTCAAACGCTCGAATTTATCGGAGGACTTGTTGAAACCGAAAATGGCATATCCAATGTTCGCAGACGTGATATAAAATATAACCTTATGGGTATAAGCGGTTTTTCATGGTTCGATAAAATTAGCTACGACGGGGAAGATATAATGCCGATCTTCCGCAAATATGCCGAAAAATTCTATAAAACGGGCTACGAACTTCACCCGGGCGAATATAAAACCAATCCTTTTTCATCCGCAAATAAAGTCAAATTTGACCTTTTTCTGAGATATGGTCTTATTCCTGCCGTAAGTGACAGAACGATCGCAGAATTTTGTCCGCCTTGGTATTTAAGAAGTAAGAAAACTATTGAAAACTGGAAATTCAGCGGTTCAGCAGTAAATTACAATAAAAAGCTCTCAATAGACCGCCAGGGAAGAGTTAAGCCTCTTATGAGCGGAAATGAGTACCTCGCCATAGGCGGATATACCAGCGATGTTGTACTCCAGATACGTGCACTTATAGGTAACGGAAATCTTATAACAAACGCCTGCAGAACAAATAAAGGCCAGATTTCTAATCTTCCAGAGAATGCTGTTGTTGCATCAAACGCGCTTATAAGCAAAAATAACGTTCAAACAGTTACTTCAGGCGTACTTCCAGATGAGATCGCAGCTATTGCAATAAGACATATTTCAAATCAGAACACAATAGTAAAATCCGTAATTGAAAAGGATCTTGATGTAGCTTTTAATGCATTTCTCAACGATCCGCTCGTCTGCATCGATCTCGACAGTGCAGGAGAACTTTACAAAGAAATGCTTTCCGCAGTAAGCAAAGATCTTGTTTATTTTTGTTGATAAAAATCAGTCTTATACAAACAATTAAATTTGTATAAGACTGATTTTTTAATATTGATCTTTATTACTATTACAGTAATTGTGTAATAGTGGCATAAAACAGGTATTTTGAGTTATTGGATAGTAGTGTTTGATGTCTATTTAATTTCGCTAAATAAAAGTTAATACGTCGTTTTTCCCCTCGGCTGTGAAGTCGGGGGATTTTGCTTTATAAAATTTTGTGAACGAATAATTTTTTGTGTGAATTTTAGTGCAATGGAAAATAATGCAGTCGGATATAGAGCATAGATTATTGATATTGATAAACAAAAAAAATGCCCTTTCGGGCATTTCTTAGAATGGAAGTTCATCAGGGTCAATTTCATCAATGAAATTTTTTATATCTTCATCTGTTGCGATTTGAAAAGGACCTATAAAATCATATATACTTGGCTTTGACTCTGCCTGTGGAGTTGTTGCTAAATTCTGCCTATTTTCCCCGTGTAAAGTGTGATTGGAAAAACTTTCGACATAATCCCAAGTGCGCTCACTTACCTCGTAATAATCGTTGTTGCATAAACCGTACATAATATTTTTTCTCCTTTGAATTTGATTTCGTTGCACGTTAATTACCTTATTTTTTTTTGCGGCTTTTTACCAAGTTTTAAAGCTTCTGTGAATAGATTTTTAAAGGAGTGAGGAACGAGCGGAATGGAAAAGGTATTAACAAAAGGTTTAAAAGGTGGTAGAAAATTGCAAAAAAAATAAGGTATAGTGCAGAATCGAAAGCAAATCAAAGGAGAAAAAAATTGTGCGGTTTGAGCAACGGCGGTTTGGAGAGTGTGAGCGTTTGGGATTATGTCGGAAGTTTTTTTACACTTTACACAAGGAAAGTGGCAGAATTTAGCTTCAACGGAGCTGATAGAGTCAAAGTCAAGTGTATATGATTTGTCCTTTTCAGCTTGCAATAGATGAAGATATAAAAAATTTCATTGATGAAATTGACCTTGATGAACTTATTCTAAAAAGTGCGCAAAAGGGTGTTTACGGTGCAGGAATAGAAATAATCTGTGCGCCGTATCAGCGGAATGAAAAGGAATTGCAATAAAATGCCTCCGCTCGGTTGAGAGCGTGGCGCACACTTGCGCCCAGGAGTTCACAAAACTTTTACAATACTACCTTGCGGAATACGGAGTTGCGCATATAATTAAAAACCCGGGAGATAGACCCGCACGTTGACGGAGATAGACCCGCACGTTGACGGAGATAGACCCGCAGTTTAGGAATCTGAACATCTGACGTTTTCAGACATCTAACGAATCCGAGAACGACCCACGACCGCAAGCGGGTCTATCTCTCTGAACATCTGACAGCTTCGAACATCTAACGAATCCGAGAACGACCCACGACCGCAAGCGGGTCTATCTCTTTGAACATCTGACAGCTGCGAACATCTAATGGATATGAGAACGACCCACGACCGCAAGCGGGCCTATCTCCCTTAACCAGCCAAAATGCGCAACGGAGTATTACGCAAGGTGGAGATTGTAAAAGCTTTGTGAACGGTGTACAGTGTGGGCGTTGTTCGGTTCGCTGTTTCTTCGGTGTTTGCCGTCTGTGTGGGCGCAAAAAAATGACGGTTATTCCGCTTGCGGGGTAACCGTCATTTTTTTATCGTGCGCCGCACGTTTATTTCTCCTGCATTTCATAATATTTTTTAATAATCTGTATAACTTGCGCCGAAAATGTTCTTGTTTCGTTTTCTGCGCTTCTTTTAACTTTTTCTGCTAATTCTTTTGGAAAGCGTATGCTTTTGACTAAATTTTCTTCTTTGTCATTCATCATAGTTTTACACCCTCTTTCAAACTACATCATACTACATAAAAATACACTTGTCAATTTGTTAAAATTGTCAATTGTAATTTATTGTAGTTTGTGGTAAGCTTTAAATGTAGTTTAAAACACTACACTGTAAAATTTTTATTAACAAAGGAAGAGGTTTTATATTATGGCTGATTTTTTTCTTGGAGTAAAAGAAAAGGCGGGAATAATCCCGAATACTAACCCCGAAAAGGGATATCACTATTTTATTCTGAATATCGCTCTTGAAGAAATGTTGGAAGATACTAACGATGTTTCATCTTGCGGCTATGATATTCTCGGTCTTGAACGTAGCGGCTTTGATTCAGAGGGCGGCGCAAGCTATAAGGACGGCAGAAAGATTAATGCGGAAGATATGGAGAAAATCTTCGGCTTTCCTGTTGACCACTCGGAAGTTTTAAACCCTTATGTTTTTAAGCCTTGCCGTGTTGTTTTTAACCGCAAAGGCAAGATTTCTAAAATTGAGTTTTCGCCCGAAGTCCTTGAAGAAATAAAAAAGGCTGACAAAAAGAAAGGCGGCGCAGAGTAATGCATCTTGAACTTTGGCAGATAATTTGTTATTCGGTCGGCGGCGTTCTCTTCGTGGTGTTTGAAATTCTTACGATTTTGAAGAACCGCAAAGCAAAGAAAGCAAAGAAAGCCGCAAAAAGCTTTTACATAGACCCGAACCCCGAAGAGGAAAAGAGGGGCGGCAGTGAATGACATTACTCTTTACGATGAAAACGGCTTACCCGTAACTCTCGACCTTTCGGAACTTTCCGAAAACCAAAAAACAATAATATCGCAGAATGAAACACTTATTCAGCAGAATAAGGAAATGCTTCAAAAAGCTGACGCGCAAATAGAAATAGAAAACACGCTCGTTAATTTCTGCGGTTTCACATTTATCATCTTGGCGGCAATTTTTGTTTACCGTCTTGTTAATTCGGTACTTTCGTTCTAATGAACGTGTACATATTATTTCATTTTATTTTATTTTTTGAAAGGTGGTTTTTTTATGAACCTTTTTACTGCTCTTGCGGACGTTGTTGCCGCTCCTGCTATTGATCTTTCGGGCGTTGACTTCTCGGGACTTGTTTCCGCTATTACGTCAATGGTTCCGCAGGTTCTTCCCGTGGCTGTTACAGTCTGCGGCATTCGTAAGGCAATTAGCTTTATGATGTCCACAATTCGCGGCTGTTAACAGACAGCCATAAAAACCACGAAAGAGAGAGCAAGTATTTTATATATTTGCTCTCTTTTTCTATCTTTGAGAGGGTGAAAAAATGATAAATAAATTAATTGCTGTTTTACTTGCGTTGTCTATTGCGTTTTCTTGTTTGTTCGTTCCGTCCTTTGCATTGCCTTCTAATCTTCCCGATGATTTTTCAAGGTTTGTAACTGATATATGGAATTTATCTGAACAGTATGATAAAGGTGAAATTTCTAAAACTGAATATATTTCTTCTTTCGGTAATTCTATGCTTCGCTTCGGTATAAATTACGGCTCAGATGTAACATCTTTTAAAGATGTTTTAAAGGTTTTTGAGTTCTGCGGTGTTTCTGTTCCCGATGATTGGAAAGAATGGTACTATGAAAATAAAATGGGCGGTGGCGGTGGTGGCGGTAATCGTGATGATAGCGTTTTAAATGGTTACGGTGCTATTTTAAAGATATATAATTCTAAAGGTGTTTTAAACACTGTCTATTATGGTGATTATGGCATTTTTAGAAATATAAAAGAAACTCAATTTGATGTTTTTTTGAAATATACTCATATTGCTAAATATGATTATAATTCGGGAGATTTGCTTTCTGAGAATGATGTTGATAGTTCTATTGCGTATACTCATTATATTCCAAGTTTTAATGGTTTACGTCAGTATTTAGGAGATTGGCGTAATTCTGACGGCTCTTCTAATGACGATTTTGTTACTGAATTTCCTGAAAAAGTTCCTCCTTCGTATGATGATGATTCTGTATCTGATGATGATTTAATCGACTTTTTAAAAGATTTGCTTGAAAAACTTCAAATGCAATTTCCCGATTTATCAACCATAGAGGGTCTTTTAAGAGCTATTTTAGCGAAGTGTAACGACATTGAAAACCGAATAGGCGAGGGCGGCAACGGTTTGACCGCTGCAGAATTACAGCCGCTTTTAGATCAAGCTGTTTTGGCTTTGACTTTGCAGAATAAAACAAATAACGATGCTGTTTTAAAGTCGAATGATGATCTTTTAAAGGAACTTATCAATATAAGGAATATTCTTCAGGGCTTTGATTCTGATGAGGAAGTTCCACCCGAAGAAGCCAATAGTATTTTGCAAGGTCTTATCAGTGGTTTAACAAGCGGTCTTACTCGTTTGCTTGGTTTTGGTTTTGGTGATGATGA
Organism: uncultured Ruminococcus sp.; assembly: GCA_900541495.1. Classification (GTDB taxonomy): domain Bacteria; phylum Bacillota; class Clostridia; order Oscillospirales; family Ruminococcaceae; genus UMGS363. The sequence goes on from UQKC01000001.1 coordinate 72,702, forward strand.
GGTTTCCGAAATTATTGAGGTATGTATTAATGCCGGAACTCTCGGGACGAAATTAATGTCCGGTATTGTTGATGTAATTGCATTTATGGGCGCTCTTGTTCCTTTCAGCATTATTAAAACGCTTATTGAAACTACTTTTAATATTATGTTTAATAAAAATGCTCCTGCTGATTTGACATTTACGCTCAACAATGCAAGTTATACATTTTTGTCTGCTTCGTTTTTAAATATTCCTATTGTTTCAGGTTCTTTGGCTATCGTTAAAGGTCTTGTGTCTGTTATGATAATATATATTTGGTTAAAATGGGCTCGTAAGTTCTTTGTTAATTTGATGTAAGTGATTTAAGTGAGGTGTTTTATTGTGTCTGCTCCTACGATGTTTTTATCGTTGCTATTGGTTAAAATTGTAACGGTTATTCTTAAACTTTTGCCAACTCCCGACTTTAGTCAAATTAATGGCTTTTTGTCTGTTACTTCGCACGTTGCAAATATATTCGCTTGGTCGCAACAGTTTATTCCCGTTGGTCTTATTATGACGCTTTTTTCTTTAACTATTCTTTGTTATTCGGGTAAATTCCTTTGGAAGCTTGTTAATGTTCTTATTAAATTCTTTAAGTAAAAAAGGTGGTTTTTATTATGGCTGATTTTTTTGTTGAATTTATTCCGTTCCTTGTACCCTCTTTTCTTTTAGGTATGATTTTAAGGTTAATTGTTTCTAAATTGATTTCGCCTGAACGTTTGATTGATAATGAAAAAGGTAAAGATTATGTAGAAATTTCGTCTGAACCCGTTGAACCTGTTACTTTAGATAATGCGGAAGGTTTATATAATCCTCCGCAGATTGGTTTTAAAGTTGAACCTGTTGACGATAATGATTATTAAGGAGTGTTTTTTATTATGGCTGATAAATTAAAATATTGCGTTCTTCTTGGTCTTTCTGTTTCTTTTTTGTTCTTTATTCTTCTTTTTTGTATTCCTTATAAATCCGATAAATTTGTTATTGTAGGTGAGATTTACGGGTATGATGATGTAGAATATTCCACTTTATATAAATTTGTTCGCCGTCATTATGTTTATATTTTCGATGGTGAAAAGTCTTATACTGTTATAAACGATAGGTTATATTTTTCTTCTGAAAAAGGTGATACAGTTTCTTTAACTTATTCTGTTGGTTGGAATTGTTTTGGCTGTCTTATAAAAAAAGATTTGGTTTCATTTGAAATTATTGAAAGTGAGGTTTGATTATGGGAAATGTAATGACATCAATATTTAAAATGTTCGGTGACCTTTTAGCAAAGGCTTGTGTTATCCTTGCCGCTGTTCTTATTCCGATTGTTTTAGTCGGCTTCGGTCTTTTCCTTTATTACTACATTTTTAAGGGAATGCGTCCGAAGAAACGCATTAAAGAACCTACATACGTTCGTCCGAACTTCTTTAAGCGACTTTTTTGGGATTTTCCGAAAAGATTTGTTTTGGATTGCTTAAAAAAAGACCGTGACCGATACACTGACACGGGAATTATCATCTTCGAGGGGGAGCAGGGGAGCGGAAAAACCCTTTCTGCTGTCGAATACATCTACACACAGCTACAGAAATACCCTTTAGCAACGTTCTCCTCAAACATTAATGTAAGGGGTCAAGTGGAAACTTTAGAGGGTATAGATAGCGTTCTGAATAGCTCTAACGGCATTTACGGTCAAATAAATTTGCTTGACGAAATACAAAACTGGTTCAACAGTAACGAAAGTAAAAATGTTCCGATTGAATTCGTTGGGGAAATTTGCCAACAGCGTAAACAGAGTAAATGTATTATCGGAACAACGCAGAGATTTAACAGAATGTCTAAACAGTTGCGGCAGGAATGTACAATGCTTTGCAAGCCTATTACAATATTAGGCTGTCTTACTATAGTTCGGTGCTACAAACCGAACGTTGACGCTGACGGCGTTGTTAAAAAGGCTCGTCACTTAAAAACATATTTCTTCGTTCATTCCGATGAATTGCGAGAAGCTTATGACACATACGAAAAAGTAAAGAGGTTGAATCTTAAAGGCTTTAAGCCTCTCTCGGAGCGGTTAGGCAATGAAAAAAACGCCGATGCGAGCTAACCGACCGCCAGCCGCCCAACGGGCGGCGGCGGCGGTTCGCCGCTCGGCTCTTACTTGATATTAGCCACAAATCGTCATCAAAAATGTAATAAGGTGGAAATTCAATGGAAAAATCTCCACAAATTCCAACTACAAAAGAACGGTACAATACAAAAATAAAATGCTACAAGGACGGAAGTTATACCGCCATTTATACAAATACTGGCGTATTCTTGCCGAAGAATGAAATAATCATATCCGAGGAAGAAGAAGCGCGAAAAGGTCAAGCGGCTTTAGGTCGTATGTTATCCGAGCAGAAAAAGGAAAAAGCGGAACGTATCTATCAAGAATATAAAAATTCTGATAGTGAGATTGCTCGGCAATATGTTGAGGGTTACGAGCGACAACAGGAACTTAATGCCGAACGTTGTCGTTCCGACAGTATGAAGCGTGCTATTGATAAAGTGTACGATATTTCTTTTCAAAATGACTGGAATTATTTCATAACCTGCACTCTTAAGCCTAACGAGGATTTTGACCGTAATAATCCTAAGGAAGTTTATGATAAAATTAAAAACTGGCTTTCTAATAATGTTTCCCGAAAAGGTTTGAAATACCTCATAATTCCCGAGTATCATCCCGAGAAAGTTGAGGGCATACATATACACGGTCTTGTTAATGATGTCCTGCCGCGTGTCGATAGTGGGCGCAACCTCTTTCAGGGTAAAGCTTGGCGGCGTGAAGATTTGATTAAAAAAGGCTTTTACAAAGATAGTCTGAAAATAATCTACAATCTGCCTACTTGGAAATACGGCTTTACAACGGCTATTCCTGTTACTGGTGCGCCTGCTCGTCTTGCTTGCTATATTACAAAGTACATCACAAAGGACAATAAAAAGATTTTCGGAAAGTTCTATCTTTCTTCCCGAAACTGCCGCCGTGATGTTGATACAATTTTTTGCAATTCTGATAAATTTGATGAATTGCATTTTGAACCGATTAAAAAATACGGGTTGCAGATGAAATATGAATCTGATTTCAAGCTTTCTGAAAATTCGGATATAAACCCGACAGAGGGTATTTTAAAATATCTTTCGGAAAGGGGGGCGTTATGATGTTATTATTTTTGCTTTCCGTTTTTATCGGTTATATTATCGGCTTTGCCGTTTACAGTTATATAAAAACTAAGTGAGGTGGTTTTATGCGCTGTCCCGATTTTGTGTGTACATATCAATGTCAGCCGTCCGAATATAACGGACCGTTTATTTCTGATATCATACATAAAAAAATCTGTAAAATCCAACATTCAAAGGATAAAGAGGATTGCAGTTATTTCTTTTGTAAATACAAATATTCTGATTTTTCCTGCAATGTTCAAGGGAAGTTGTCTTGTTCTTGCTGTGTAAAGCTTTTTTCTTGTCCTACTAAATATAAAAACAGGTGATTTTATGGTAACTCAAAAAGAAATTTTTTTCCAATATCTTTTGAATGAGCGTGATAGGCTTGAAAACGATGTTGACAACTTGCGGCAGACTTTACGTTATAGAAATATTGATGCTGTGGATTGTTTGGAACTTACTTTAGCTATGGAGCGGCTTAATTGTTTCAATGATTTTATTGCTCACGCTGTCGCTATTTTTAAGCTGTCTTGCCCTGCTGATACTCGGGTTAATATGGTTAATATCGACTATACAGCCTATAGGCGAGCCGCTGAACGCTTGCGAAGTGATGTTAGTAAAAAAGGAAAGGGGGAATAGTAATGTTGTTTAAATGCCGTATTTGTGGTTCCCTTGCAGATGACGGAGATTTAAAACACTTTGTTTGTCTGCGTTGTATTGATATCGGGCTTTTTGACGAAGTAAAACAACTTCGTTCGCATTTGATTAATAAAAAAAACAGATGAAAGAGGTAAAATAAAATGATTGAATTACAAACTTTAGTTGGAGAACTCACTTTAGAAGAGTTCGCGAAGCTTTTCGGGGCTATAAGCGCAGATGCTTTCTTGATTGTGTTTGTTGCTGTTTTCGCTGTAAAATTTATTTATGGTTTGTTCGCTTTCTTTTTGGGTAAACTTGCCGACTGGGTAACGGAACGCCGAGAAAAAGGAAAGAGAGAGGTAAAATAAAATGATTGGAATAATTGTAAAATGTATAGTTTGTGTTATTGTTTTTTTTGTTATGAAATTTACTTATAATCTTTATGACTTTTACAAACGTTTCTTTTGAAATCAAAAAAAAGCAGGACAATTAATTGTCCTGCTCTTGCTTGGTCGGCTTGGTGAGTGCCTCGCCCATATCTTGCGCTATAAGCCTATTGATATAGCCGTTAATACTCTCGCCGTGGCTCTCTGCGTAGGCTTTGATTTGGTCTGCTTGACCTTTGTACACTCTTATTGCTAAACGGTCATAGGCTTTTTGTTGGTATTTTTGCGTTGCTTTATTCTGTGCTTCTGAATAATATGCTCCCATTGTTTCAACTCCTTTTTATAAATTATATCGCACGTTTCTAATGGTGTCAATATACAATATAGCCAATATAGTGGTGTCAAATTTGTACAATTTACCACTTGCAATAGTGGTGTCACTATGTTATAATATATATAGTGAAAGGGAAGAGGATAACCCGAAAAACCTCGGAAAGGAAAATGTAAAATGAGTAAATACGAATTAAAAAAATTAGCAAAGAAAATATTTTTACATCATTATGGTTTTGCTCCTGCTGTTGAAGATATTGTTTTAATGGAAGCTGATATAAACGGAACATATATAGGTTGTGAAATTAAGGGTCATGGTTATCAAATGTATTCTGAATGTGTTTTTTCTCCAGTTGATAAATCTTGTTTATGTATAGATGTGTGTAATTCAAACATAAATACAATTGATTGGTAATAATATAAAGCTGAGCTAACGGCAAGACGGGCAGAGAGGATCATAGAAATGAAAAAATTTGTTAAACGTGAAATATTAACTTGTTCTTCTTTTGAATTGCAATGTAATGAATATTATAATATTCTTCAAGGATTTCACAGAGCTTGTAAAGAGCATAATGAATATTACTTTATGCATTTGCTTGTTGAAATTGGTAGATTTCAAGGTCAGCTTATTTGCTTCAAGGTAGATAATTTGCTTTCGTCTGACGAGGAAGAAATTTTATATAATAAATCTATACGTTTAGTTAGTAGAGTTGAAAGCCGAGTTTTAAACGGACTTTTGAGGTGATAAAAATGAGAAAAGTTTGGGTTTATAGAATATATATTGATTTGCCTAATGGTCGTACACTTATTCGCACAGTGCGCATAGCTGCCAAAGATGAAGCGCAGCGAGATAAATTATTTGATTTGTGGTATTCTGTTGCAGACAGGAAAGAGCTGATAGAGGTTATTGCACCACCTGAAAAATGAGCGAGTAATTTCGCTAAATAAAAGTTTAGCGAAATTAAAGTAAAAGAAAATAGATTATATTATAAAAAAGTCCAAACTAACAATATCTTTTGATATCTTTTGATTAAAAATTATCACTCCATTGCTCATATCGCACTGCTTGCTGTTGCTTACGCCGCTGTTGTCACTAAAGCTGAATGCTCTTACCGTTCTCTCAAATCCGTCAAACGTATCGCTTAGCTTTTGTAACTTCATATTTTATCCAGATTTCAGTGCCTTTTCGCTGAGGTCTGCTTTGCTGTGCCTTTTGGCTGTCAATTTGAGCTTTGTGCTTGAGTGCTACACATTTTTTTCCTTGATAAGTTATGTGTTTTGCTCAGCTCTAAATACTCATCCAAACATTTTTATGCATTTATAATAAATTTTCATTTTGTAATATTCAGAAATATACAAAAAAATAAAATTATGTTACAATTTAGATATATACTTAACTTTTTAATAAATATGTGGTATAATTAGTTATATAAACTTTATTGATCCAGCAACATTGTTTTTTCAGAAAGGATTTTTATAAAATGGCAAATCACTACGCTGATGAAAATCAGGAAATTATCTCCGACCAGGAAGATACTTCTGCAAACACATCTCACAATAAAAAATCTAATAAACGCAAAAAGACAAGATCAAAGAAAAAAATGCATCCTGTCAAAAAGTTCTTTGCAATAATTGGTACTACCCTGCTTTCACTCTTTCTTATAGTTGTTATTTCAGGATCTATTATTGCTGCAGCACTGACAGTTTATGTTCTCCAGTTTGCCGATCAGGATGCTGTTGATATTTCGCTGTCTGACCTTGACCTTGATTATACTACTTTTATATACGGCTATGATGAGAATGAATCTCTTGTTGAATTAAAAAGTATAAGCAGAAACGCTGACCGAATCCCTGTTACGATCGACCAAATTCCTCAGCACGTCCAAGATGCATTTGTTTACATTGAAGATGAAAGATTTTATGAGCACTATGGCGTTGACTGGAAACGTACTTTTACAGCATTTATAAACGAAATTCTTCACATGTGGGGTCGTCAGGGTGCTTCCACGATCACCCAGCAGCTTGTAAAAAACGTTACGGGCGATGCTGATGTTAAATGGGACAGAAAGATCCGTGAAATATTCCGTGCAGCAACACTTGAAAAATACTGTCCCAAGACGGATATTCTTGAAGCATACCTTAATTATATCGGTTTTGGCGGAAGTACATCGGGTATTCAGGCTGCTTCGCTCAAATACTTTGGAAAAGATGTATCTGAACTTACTATTGCCGAAGGTGCGTGTCTTGCAGGTATCCCTAAAAACCCCGAGGTAAATAATCCGTTCGCTGTTACGGTCAATGCAGACGGAGAAACGGTTTACGGCAAAGATCTCTGCCTCGAACGTCAAAAGCTTGTTCTTGCTGCGATGTACAAAAATGCAGTTATTTCAAAACGCCAATACGAAGAAGCATTGAATGAGAAAATCGAGTTTGTTGACCCTAACGCAAAATACGAAAACGGTGAAAATAAAGTTCAGAACTGGTTTGTCGATATGGTTATCCGTGATGTTATTCTTGATTTTGAGGATCTTTACGGAATCGATTATGACGAAGCGAGCGATAAGCTCTACAACGGTGGATATGAGATCTACACGACTGTTGACATTAAAATGCAGGACGAACTTGAGGCAAAATTCCAAGACTATACCAACTTCTCTCAGAATGTCCTTGTTGACCCTCCACAGGCAGCTTTCATTTGTATGGACTATCAGGGAAATATCAAGGCAGTTGTCGGTGGAATCGGCGCAAAATCGGGTTCAAACATCTCTAACAGAGCAACAAGAGCTACCCGTTCTCCGGGTTCATGTATAAAGCCTATAACTTCGTACGGCTATGCAATTGAGAACGACCTGATAACATGGTCATCGATCTTCACCAACAAACCTGTTACTGAAATTCTTGATGAGCAAACAGGTCAAAAACGTTCATGGCCTTATAACTATAACTCCAAAACCTATGATTATGCAGGATACTTTACGTTCCAGGCACTTCAGCGTTCACTCAACACCGTTCCTGCACAGCTTATACAAATGGAAACACCGCAGGCTGTATTCGATTTTCTTCAGAATAAATTCCAGATCACTACACTGACCGCCAGCGACGCTGACCTTGCACCGTTGTCAGTCGGCGCGCTCACAAACGGTCTTACCCTTAAAGAGCTTGTTGCCGCATATCAGGTATTCGGAAACGGTGGTAAATACTATAAGCCGACATCATACACCCAGGTACTTGATTCAAACGGCAAGGTAATTCTTCAGCACAAATACACTCCAATTCAGGCAATAAGCAAGGAATCAGCCTATGTAATGAACAAGCTTATGCAAACAGTTATTGAAGGTCCTAACGGTACAGGTAGAGCTGCGAAGCTTGCAAATACGCCGCTTATCGGTAAAACAGGTACTTCGCAGGATTGGAAAGACCTTTCTTTCGTAGGTTGTACCCCTGACTACGTCAGCGGTATATGGTATGGTTATGATATTCCTAAAGAGATACCAACAGGCACTTACTACAGCTCATCAACTGTTTGGAAAAATGTATTCGGAGATATCGCCGATGCGGGTCCAACCAAATCATTCCCCGAATGCAGCGATGTACAGGAGCTTTATTACTGTACAAAGACAGGCAAACTTGCCAGTGGAACCTGCCCGACTTCAAGTGTAGGCTATTATAAGAGTACAAATATTCCGGAAATGTGTTCAGGACATCACGACGAAGACAAAAAAGAAGATAAAAAAAGCAACAACGACTGATGGATTAATGGCAGGATAATTTCTGCCATTAATTTTTGACTGAGGAGTAAATATGAACGAATTAAAACTTGTATGTCCATGCCATTTTGGACTTGAAAGTGTCTTAAAATTTGAAGTTACCAAGATTGGTGGCGAAAACATCAATGTGACCGACGGAAGAGTATCATTCACAGGTGATTTTGCTACTCTTGCACGTGCCAATATATGCCTTGCATCGGCAGAAAGAGTTCTTATCGAGCTTGCTTCATTCAAAGCAACTACTTTTGAGGAGCTTTTCCAGGGCGTAAAAGCAATTCCATTTGAAGATTTCATCGGCAAAGATGATGTTTTCCCCGTAAAAGGCTATTCACTGAATTCTACACTACACAGCGTTCCCGACTGCCAGTCTATTATAAAAAAAGCAGTTGTAGAACGTCTGAAAAGCAAATATAATGTAACTTGGTTCAATGAAACGGGAAATACTTATCAGATACAGTTCAGCATACAGAATGATAATGCTGTTATCTACTTTGATACAACAGGAGCAGGACTTCATAAACGAGGCTACAGACGTAATTCCAATGCTGCACCTATTAAGGAAACGCTCGCAGCAGGCATAATCGACCTTTCACACGTCAGAAGTGATTCTATCGTATGTGACCCATTCTGCGGAAGCGGAACTCTTATAATCGAAGCGGCATACAAGGCTCTTAACATTGCCCCTGGTCTGAAGCGCCATTTTGCAGCTGAAAAATGGGACATTATCGACCCTAAGATATGGGAAAATGTTCGTGCAGATGCTCTTGATGCTATCAGAAAAGATACTGATTTTTTTGCATACGGATATGATATTGACCCGGAGGCCGTTGCTCTTACGCAGGAAAACTGCCGAAAAGCAGGAATACAGAAACGCGTTAAAATTGAGCAGGCGGATATAAGAAGCTATGTAAATGAACCAAACACGATCACAATATGCAATCCTCCATACGGTGAAAGAATGCTTGAGATCAAAGAAGCCGAGGGACTTTACAAAATAATGGGACAGCGATTCAAAGCCAACTCCGAAGCTCCTGCCTTTGTTATTGCTCCGCACGAACAGTTTGAACAGTTCTTCGGAAGGAAGGCCGATAAACGCCGCAAGCTTTATAACGGAATGATAAAATGTCAGCTTTATATGTACTTCAAATAATACAAAAGCTCCTGTTACTGATTCGGTAACAGGAGCTTTTATTACTTTACAAAATATGATTCAAAATCTTCGCCTATTATCTCTGCAATAAGGCTGTCATAATCAGCATGATTGGAACCGCTTTCGGTAATTACGGGAATTACCGAAATTTCAGTTCCGCATTGTCCCTTGATGATCTCAAAAGCAGTTTTGAATTTACTGCTCGAGTCAAGCTCGCTGAATACTATTTCATTGTTATTGTAAACAACACTTTCGCTAAATTCAGCAGGATCAAAATCAATAAGAAGCGTATATCCGCTCAACTCACCCGGCTTGAATATCTCAGCTCTGCCATAAATAATATCGGCTGCGTTTGTTCGTATAAATGTTTTAGTATTATGCTCATTTGCAGCAGTCTGAACAATATTTGCAAGCTCAATAAGAGCTTTATATCTGTTTGCATCTTTTACAGTATCGCCGAGAAGATTAAGATCGGAATTTCTGAATGTCGGGAATGTCAATCCGCTTACAGTAATATAGTCAAAACCTGCCGCCGAAACCTCATTGGCCATATATCTGACCATTTCCTTGGTATCATCATCAAACGGCGAAAGCCACGGCTTGCCGCCCTTGTCCGCTGCGGTATCAAGCCATGTCGAGCCATCAAGCGCATGATAAGAGCCGTCACGATACTCACCGTATCGATTGTTATCCTCAAGGATATTTAATTCAGCAATCATCTTCAATCCGCTGTTCTTTATCAAAGATGCGATCTGCTGAATTGGCATATTTCCTACAACAGCATTTTCATCTGATTTTGCCATTGTTGAAGCGGTGCTGTAATATATTTTTCCGCCTTTTGCTTTCAAAGTGACCGATACTGCTGTATATCCGTCAGCTTTTACCTGATCGAGCAATGCAGAAAACTGTGATGGATCACTTAATGCATCTTCGGAAAGCATATATGCAGTCAGTCCGGTTGAATTAATTATTTCATTAGAAGTTACAGTTTCACTCGACTCAGCCGTCACCTCTGTGCTGTCCTCGTTTGTGTCCGATGTTTCGGCAACTTCAGAGGTCACAGCGGGCGGTGTCCACGGTTCTTTTACATTATCCGTATTTTCATTTTCCTTGTTCAAATAATTCAATATCGGCTTGCCAACGCTGTATCCAACAAAAACAAGTGCCGCTATAACTATCAATCCCAACAGAACACGAAGCGCCCTTTTGAGCCTTTTCTTTTTTTCATAAGAATTGGTACGATAAACTTTTCTGCCTTTTTTTGACATTATATCCGTCCTTTCGTATAATTATCTTACTGTCGTAGATGCAAGTCCGTAAAACGCCATACTTATTATGCCGATATATATCAGCGTCAAAGGATAACCTCGAAAACAGTATGGAACAGACGCATCATGAAGTCTGTCATAAACAATTGCTGTTATATATATTGCAAACATAAACCCAAGACCTGTGCCAACACCTCTGAAAATATATTCAGACAGCATCGTACAGTTCTGTGAATTAAGGAACATCGCTCCGAGAATAGCGCAGTTCAGCGCCGAAAGATGTATGAATTTCTTTATTTTCAGGAACTTCTTATTGAAAAATTTCCAAAGAATAAGAAGTGTTATAATATAAACAATGCCAAGTATCGCAACATAAACAAACGGCTGATAAATATATGCCTGTTCATTTTTTATATCTGATCCAAGAAGGAATTTGTCAGCAAAAAAGCCTAAAAAGCCTGTTACAACAGAGAAATACACAGCACATAAACCAAATCCGAAAATGTTTTTTCTGTTTCGTGAAACGGAAATGAGTGTACTTGTGTCAATAGCCCTTGTAAATACCGTATTTTCAACAAAGATCAATACAAGCGATATTGAAATAAGTCTGAATAACTCTGACATCACAAGCCTACCTCCTTTTAATTGCTGACCTTCTTTATCAAAAGTAAAATTCCGCGCAATGCCGCCGCAAATATACCGAGAAGAATAAATCCTCCGAACGGCTGATAAAATGCTTTGAACAGCATCGGCAGAGTTATCACGTTTCCGTTTATCTCTCCCGTAGATATTATCTCTCTTATCAATCCGAAAATCAATACAACAATATCATATCCAATGATGCCCAATATCAGATCAAGCACCATTCTGCTTTTCTTTTCTGTCATAAAAGCCGTATCCGAATGGAAAATGATGAATGAATTTGTTATAAGAAGAGGAAAATATATCCCCATATTCTGCAACGCCTGCGGAAACAGCGAGGAAATTATTATCGCCGTCGGAACATAAACAAGTGCACCGATCGCAATATAGACAATTACCCTTACCGTATAAACTAACTTCTGCGGAATAAACGATGACAGAAGCATCGTAAAGAAAGTAATCACAGAAAAAGTGAGCGCAAGTATCGCAGCATTTTTTAATGTGTTTGCTATAACTATAACGGGCGCGATCGCTGTTCCAAGCACAAGAACAAGATTGTTCCGCACCATGGCATTATATATCACAGAACCCAGTGATTCTTTTTTTAGGTTATTCATTGCTCAGACCGCTTTCATCAGTTTTTTTAGTTTTTTCTGCTGCCGCAGCTCTTTTCTTCTTTGCATCGGAAATTATCTTAGCAAAAGAAAGCATCTTTCTGTCCAGTTCAATTCCGAATGGTGCGGCAATTACCACTGCATAAATTATTGGATTTTCCGCTCCTGCATAGAATCTGAAAATAAGCGTCAAAAATCCCGTGATAAGTCCGAGAATAAGCCTTGACGACCTTGTCTTCGGCAATGTACGATAATCACACGAGAGAAATATCATTCCGAATATCATCATACCACTGCAAAGCACGGATAAAGTATATTTCGTGTCAAATCCGCAGTAAATAAGCGTTCCGATAACAACTACAGCGAACTGCGAGCAAAATGAAATAGCAGATATAGAGCGGCGAAGCATAAGAAAAATCGCCGTAATTATGAACAGAATTATAAATCCTGTACCCATAGGTCCGCAGAATTTACCGACCAAAAGATCAATTATCGAACTTGAAGCCGCATCATTAGACAAAGCTACACTCTTTGACATTGACTGAAACAATGATGTGTTCAGCAGTTCTTCCGATGAAAGACTCAAATGCACAGCAGGACGCGGATAGTTCAGCATCTCCGTTGGGAAGCATATCGAACTGAACAAAAACGACACAGCAGCACCGTTAAATATCTCGTTTCCCCTGCCGCCGAATGCGTGTTTACAGATAATTATTGCAAACAGATCAGCCGTCACTACCGCATAAAACGGCACAGCGGCAGACATCATCAAAGCTATCGTCAAACCTGTGACAATAGTTGAGATTTCAGCCTTTACCCTTACCCTGCCTCTTAGTTTATAGCATATCATATCCGTCAGCAAACATACAGCAACAGAAACAATAATTATCATCGCTGCTCTTATGCCGTAATAATATACCGCAATTACAGCAGGAATAAGCAAAGCTATGAGCATATCTGCCGAGATCAGATTATCCGATTTTGAATTTATACGCTCCATAACAAAGTCAATCTCTCAATAATTCAACAGCTTTTTTCATATCCTCCGCACCGAAAAGATATGAACCCGCAACAAGAATGCTTGCGCCGTTCTCTTTGACCTTGGGAGCTGTCTTATCATTTATTCCGCCGTCAACTTGAATAGGAACAGTCATATTGCGCTTGTCCAATTCACCTTTAAGTTCTGCTATCTTATCAAGCGTTTCGGTAATGAAGCCTTGTCCGCCGAAACCTGGTTCAACTGTCATAACAAGTATCATATCTATCTTATCCAAATAAGGATAAAGTACCGAAACGGGAGTATTCGGCTTAACGGAAACACCTGCTTTTTTACCATAAGAATGAATAAGGTCAATGACCTCTCCGCAGTCCGAGCCTGCCTCGTAATGGAAAGTAATGATATCAGCGCCCGATTCGGCAAACTGCTTGATATACTTTATAGGATCAACTATCATAAGATGTACATCAAGAACGATATCAGTAACCTTTGAAACGGACTTCAGTACAGGAATACCGTAACTGATATTATTTACAAAAACACCGTCCATAACATCAAAATGTATGTAGTCGCAGCCTGCCTTTTCCGCACGTTTAATATCACGTTCGAGATTACAGAGATCTGCACTCAAAATTGAAGCTGAAATAATCGTATCCACAATAAATCTCCTTGAAAACATAATCATTCATTTAACATTATATATCATTGTCAAAAAAAAATCAAGGTCAAATGCTAAAAATATAAGCATTTGACCTTAATCTATATAAAAACGGCTGCAAAATCAGTTTTTTATAGCCAAAGCTCCCCTGCGGATATTCTCACATTAAATGAAAATACCACTCTGACCTACCGTATTGCTTATGCCGTATATTTTCATTCTATGCAGCATAACGCAAAAAGCCACAAGTCAGTTTGTCCGCAGAAAAAGAGTAATATCAGCTGTAAAGAAGCTTTTTCAAGTCAGTATCTCCCGCAAACGAAGAAACATTGTATAAAACAAGCGCTTCGTCATAATCCGATACATCAATAATTTTTTTATACGATATCTGAATGTACCGCATATCGATCAGAGTTATCTCCGAATAGTGATCCGTCAGAAATTGTGAGTAGCAGTGTGCATAGGAATCCTTGATTATAAGAAGTTTTCCGCCCTCATTTCCCGTTTTGATAGTTACAATGGGCGCATTTGTTCCAAGGAAAGACGCGTATTTATCCTTTACATCAAGATAATCACGATAGTAGATGCTGTCGCTCACTTCGGGGTCAGAACCGAATACCTGAGTTACCTCGACCGTCATCGGCTTATCACCGTCAGGATCGTGATAATAGTCCATCGTATCATCCTTGACGCTTGTGTTGAGCGTCTTTGAGTAGAACGTTCCCTTAAAGCTGTCACTCGCGTGTTCAACATCATAATAGGAAAGTTCGTGCGGAACATAACCCATTTTCTCACCTGCCGCAGCATAAGCATAATATGCCCCAAGCGATGTCCAGTGGTGATCCGTTCTGTAATAGATATACTCGTTCTTGTGCGAACTTAATACATCATAAACATCTATCCTGGTTATATCATCATCAAGACCCGAATAAACATAATCAATAAAGCTGCGCTGGTCAAGCTCGGGATAAAAATATGAAAGCTCATCTTTGTAAAATTCAGCCGATGTAGGAACGAGCATAGTGTAGACCGGGATATTATTCTCTTTGCTGAATTCGTTTATCGCTGTAATACTCTTGTCAACATCACTGTAATCGGGTTCGCCGACCTTTTCGATTAGCCTGTCTTTGAGGACATATATACCGCCTATCTCTTTCTTTCCGACAGCAGTTTCAATACCCGATTTCAATTCGAGCCAGCCAACTCTTCCCGAAAAATGATCGGCAACATATTTTTCAAGCTTATCTGTATAAGTTCTGTCAAACCACGTTTTGGCAGAGAGTTTTGGCTTTCGTTCGAGCGATTTGTTTTCAAGCTCAGAGAATGTTTCCTTTGGTTTAAATATCGTTATGAGCGCAAATATTATGAAAAATCCGAAAAATATGATACAGCTTACGATCTCAATAATATGGCTGCTCTTCTTATCTGACTTTTTTATTGTTCTCACCTCTTAAAAACGGAAATATAAGAATGGATTATAGCTTGCATCAACAAGATAAGCCGTGCAGTTCACAAGTATAAGAAGCTGTGCCGCTATCGCTGCAATTTTAAGCTGCATGGGCTTCTGCTGCTGAAGCTTGTCTGTAAATTTTGTAAAAATATCCGTTGATGCAAATATACACAAAGCAAATATTACAGCGTTCGATGCAAGCAGGTAAAGCGCCGTGCTGTCGCCCAATATTCCGTTAGCGCCGAACATTGCACCGATAAAATGCCAAGCGTCTGTAAGTGTATTCGTATCAAACAATACCCAGCCTAAAACCACTAAAATAAAGGTATAAAGCGTACTTACTGCCTTTGGAAGCTTTGCAAGTATCTTTCCCCAGCCAAGTCTTTCAATAACAATGAGAACACCAAAGTAGAATCCCCAAAGCATAAAGTTCCAACTTGAACCGTGCCATAAGCCTGTGAGTGACCATACAATGAGCAGGTTAATAATAGTCCTTGCCGAACCTTTGCGGTTGCCGCCGAGCGGAATATAAACATACTCTCTGAACCAGCTTCCAAGTGTGATATGCCACCTGCGCCAGAATTCGCTTATGCTTCTCGAAAGATACGGGTGATCAAAATTTATCGGGAAATTAAATCCGAGCATTTTTCCAAGTCCGATAGCCATATCGGAATAACCCGAAAAGTCAAAGTATATCTGGAATGTAAATGCCAAAATTCCAAGCCATGCTGTTGCCGCAGATATCTCGCCATAGTCCATAACCTTTACCTGCGTCCATACAAGACCGATGTTGTTCGCAAGGAGAACCTTTTTCGCAAGTCCTTTAAGGAACTTGCATATTCCCTCACTTACCTTTGAAATGCTGATAGTTCGGCAATCGATCTCTCGCGCAACATCTTCATAACGAACGATAGGTCCTGCAACGATCTGCGGGAAAAGCGTAACATAAGCCGCAAAGCTGAAAAAATTCTTCTGTACCTTGATTTTCTTCATATAAAGATCGATCGTGTAAGACATACTCTGGAACGTATAGAACGAAATACCAATAGGAAGTGGAAGCTGTGGGTCGGTGATATGCAAACCGAACACGGAATTAATTGTTGTAATTATGAACGAACTGTATTTGAAAACTCCGAGCAAACTCAGGTTCATTATTACTGAAACAAGCAGGCATACTGTCTGAATGTTTCGCTTGTCATTGAATTTATTAATAAACAAACCTGCCGTATAGTCTATCGCCGTTGAAATAAGCATTATGACCACATATTTCGGTTCGCCCCATGCATAGAAAAACAATCCCGTAAGGAGAATAAAGATATTTCTGAACTTATCAGGAAGTATGAAATACAAGATCATTGTTATCGGCAAAAAGTAAAACAAGAATACTAAACTTGAAAAAACCATATTTTAATCATTCCCCTGCCTTTGTGATAATTTAGCTGTGATTTTCATAAACTCGTCCCTTGACATCATCGTGTTGATGATCTCGAGCATTGCATTTGTCGTCATTAATTCAGGCATTCCGAGATATTTCAAAAGCTCACTTCGCTTCTCGGCGGAGTTGTTTCCTCCCGAAAGTCCCGCTTCAAAAAGGTCAAGCTTTGTAACAGGTTCTCGCTCGCTGTCAGCCTCGGTCGAAATAACTCCCGCCTTGCGGAAAGCTTCAAGCAATATCTGTGTGTCAATACCCTCAACACCTATCTTGCCCTCTTTGGACGGAGCAGCTTTGCGTTTTTCCTTGCCGAAAATATCGGGAATATAAACATTCGTTATTTTGCCGTCGGATATTGCACCTTTGAGAAAATTCCGTATCTTAAAGCCTGCACTGTCCGAATCGGTCAGAATAATTATTCCCTTATTTTTTGCAAAAAATCTTATTATTTCAAGTTTTTCCTTATCTTTTATAACAGAAAAACCGTTTGTTGTTATTATCACTGCATCGACAACAGAGGAAAGCTTTATTTTATCATATTTTCCCTCGACGATCACAGCCTGTTCAAGATGAAGCATAAAAATTTCCTATTCAAGCGACAGCATTTGAACGATTGCTTCCTGCAAAAGCACAATGCTGTCCGTTTTTGATGATTTTATTTTATAATCGGTTTCGGTAAGTATATTTAAGCATTTTCTTAAATGTGAAGTTGAGTAGAACCTTGCATCGCGATAAGCGTTATTGACACGGAATTCCATATTTTTTTTATAATTGAAGTCCGAGATTATCTCGCCCGTCGATTTTCTGCTGCCTATGCCAAGTTTTACCCGATAAAGGTCAAGCATATTTCCCGAAATTGCATATATGATCCTTATCGGTTCTTCTTTTTCAAGTATAAGATCGTTAAGAAGCTGAATGGAATTGTATTTGTCACGCCTTGCAATCGCGCTTGCAAGCTTATATGTCGTCGCTTCAAGCTGCCTTGGAGAAACAAGGTCAATATCAGCCTTGGTTATCTCTCTCCCGCTTTTGTATGCTATCAGCTTGTCTGTTTCATTCGCCGTAATCATAGAATCACAGCCGCATAGCTTCGCAAGATAAACAGCTGTATCCTTTGATATCGAACCTCCGCTTTTTGTCACCTTTGCAACGATAGCCTTTGCAAGTTCTTCTGCAGTTTTCAGTTCAAAAACACAAACATCGCCTTTTTGGGAAACAGCATCAACAAGCTTTTTATATTTCGGCGAAGGATACTTTTTTCCTTCTGTAATATCTATCGAAGTGTAGAAAAAAACAACTATAGTGGTTTCGGGAATATCGGGAATGTACTTCAAAACATCGGAAAGCATATCCTTGCCGTCTTTGTTGGCTATAAGGTCACTCACAACACAGCAAACGTGTTCTGCAAACACAGGCAAAGCTTCGCAGGCTTCGTAGAATTCCTCATAGTCAAAATTTTTGCCATCAAAAACATGATAATTATAAACATCGTCAGTCTTTACAGCCTTTGAAACGAGTGCATTTTTATATTTTTCAACCGAAACAATGTCTTTACCGTAAAAACAGTACACACTTTTGAACTGAGCCGAGCGTATCACAGCTTTAAGTTCATTTTCAATAATAGTCGGCACAGCTTAACACCTCCGCTTCAAAGCCGTCATCATAAGCCTTTATAATTACATTTTCACCGTAAAAATTTCGAGTGTCTTTGTTTGCAGCGGTTTCAATTTTGCTGTCAGCAAATATCTGAACTTTGCCGCTGATATTTTCATAAAACTTTCTTCCTGCATACTCAATAACAACGTCATATTCGCCTGCTGACGCAGCATTTTTTCGTCCGTCATAAGCGAATATATCACAGCCGTTCACATTCAGCATCAGTGTATTGTTATCCATTATATTTAGAGTGTAGGTCGGCATTGTTATGACCGCTGTTTGGCTTTCATCATATCCTTTGTGAACTGCATCTATAAAGCCTTGCACAGATTCTTCATATTTACTCGGATATATGATAGTACCGATATTATATAGCCTGCTTCGCGCAGAATATGTCGAAACAGATGCCTGCGCATCAACAAGAAGTCCTATCATCTCTATTCGGTATATTCCCTTTCGGTCAAGATATTTGAATATCTCATCAGCACATAAACCGCCCTTGTTAAGGTCGATTATTGATGCATTCTTCTTATCATTTATAACAATAGTTGAAGAACTTCCGCTTTTTATAAATGCAACATCAATATGATTCGACGGAACAAATCGATAAACATAGACCGCAAACACACATAAAACACACGCTGCCGTATAAACTATCGCAGTCGTTTTTACCTTACGAAAATATACCGCCGCCGCAATCGTCACAGCCAAAGCCGCAATTATCGCCCAATAAGAAAACCTGTTTGAAACAGCAATATATGTAAAGTGCATTTCGCCAATGAGCTTTACACTCGCAAGCACAAACTTGCAGCATATTCCGCTTATCTTCATAAGAGGAACGAGCAGAAAACCCACACCGCCGCTGAAAACAACTATCGTTCCGCATATAAGTATGACCGAGCATATCGGTATAAGTATTAGATTTGATAATGGTGAAACGACCGATACCTCATCAAAATACAAGAAACATACGGGAAAGACTACTGCCGAAACAACAGCCGATGTTATCATCGACTTTGCTGTTTTTCCGATTTTGCGCTTATTTTCAACAACTTTTATTATAGCAGGTGCAACCGCTCCAACACCAATAACACCCGTCACCGAAAGTATAAACGAAGCGTCCATAACCGCAAATGGATTGCCGACCGTCAGCAATATAGCAGCAATTCCAAGCGAGTTCATAAGATCAGCTCTTCTGTTGAAAAGTGAAGAACCATACACCAAAATAAGCATAACAGCTGCACGAATAACTGAATTTGAAGCTCCCGAAAGCATTACAAATGCAAACATCGGTATCAGAACTATTCCAAAACGTGCAAACTTATTCAGCTCTGTCAGCTTCAGCGCAAACCAGAATAGTGAACACACTATAGATAAATGCACTCCCGAAACAGCCATTATATGACCTATCCCTGCACGGTACATCATCTTTTTGGTATCGCTCTCAATGTTTGATTTATCACCGAACATAATCGCGTCAACAAGCGCATTGCTTTCCGAATCAAGCTGAGTTCGCATTTTGTCATGAATAAACTCTCTGTAATGGCACATTACACGTTTTATAGGCACATTATCCGACGGAATAATACTGATTTCGGGTTGATCTATCGACAGAAAATAACCCTTTGCCTTGTAATATTTCAAGCTGTTGAAAGAGAAACTGTTTTTGGGCAGTACAGCAATTCCCTTTACAGTGATATCATCTCCGATATTACACATTTTGGCTTCACCATAGCAATAAACTTTTGCATCTATGTTCCCGTTTATTTTTCCGTCAATATAATAAAGTGACCTATCATCATTATAGTCGGTAAAATCGGTCAGAACTCCCGAAACAGTAACTTCCTGACCGCTGAAAGAGATAATATTCTGATAGCAAAGCTTGTCATAGCTAACAAAATAAAATGAGCCTATCGCAAAGCACACCGAACATACAAGGTAAACAATTTTACTCCTGCCTTTGAGTATCAAAATCACGACAGAAAACACGACTGCCGCAATACTCACTGCAATTACAGCCTCCGATATAAAAAATGATGCGAAAAACAGCCCAAGCAAGTATGAAAAAACCACATAAGCCATTTTTCGTATCATATAAATTACCTCCGAGTTTTAACCCATTGCAACATCAAGCTTCTTGCCGCCGAGAATATGGAAGTGAAGATGCTTAACGCTCTGACAACCATTTTCGCCGCAGTTTGAAACTACTCTGAATCCGTCCTTGTCAACGCCCTGCTCTTTGGCGATCTTTGCAATAACTTCAAAGATATGTGCAACCACAGCGGAATTATCCGCTGTGATCTCTGCTGCACTTTCAATGTGAGTTTTCGGAATAACGAGTATATGAACAGGCGCAAGAGGATTGATGTCCTTGAATGCAAGAACCTTGTCGTCCTCATAAACCTTAGTGCTTGGTATCTCACCTGCTGCTATTTTACAAAAGATACAATCCATAGTTATCTCCTTATTTTACGAACTCTGCAACTACATTTTCGAGAGCTGCAAGTGCTTCGTCAACCTTGGAAACATCACCGATACCTGCCATAGCATTGTCAGGACGACCGCCGCCCTTACCGCCTGTGACAGCAGCGATCTTCTGAACGATTTTGCCCGAATGAGCGCCTGCCGAAACAGCTTCCTTACCACTTACGCAGAGCATAGAACTGTCGGAAACGAGAACAGCAATGATATCAGGTGCTTTATCCTTGATCTGGTCGCCCATTGTGCGGAGAACATCAGGCTTTACACCGCTGAGCTTAACGGAAGAAATGCGAACATTTTTATATGCCTTTGCATTATCAAGAACAGCGTCAAGCTGACCGGATGCAAGCTTGGAATTGAGTTCAGCGATCTGCTTTTCAAGATCCTTGATCTCGGTTGAAGCAGCAGCACACTTAGCCGCAAGCTCACTTGCATTAGGAGCCTTGATCGCAGCAGCAGCCTTGTCGATAGTGCCCTTATATTCATCAATGAGTGAAAGAACTCCTGTGCCTGTTACAGCTTCGATACGTCTTACGCCTGCTGCAACGGAGTTTTCTGAAACGATCTTGAAAAGACCGATGTTAGATGTATTCTTAACGTGTGTACCGCCGCAGAATTCAAGAGAAACTCCGGGAACATTTACAACACGAACGACCTTGCCGTACTTTTCGCCGAAAAGTGCCATAGCGCCAAGTTTCTGAGCTTCTTCAATAGGCATTTCCTTGATATCAAGTTCAATTGCTGAAAGAATAGCATTGTTTACAGCATTTTCGATCTGCTGAAGTTCTTCGGGTGTAACTGCGCTGAAATGAGCGAAGTCAAATCTCATTCTGTCGGGAGAAACAAGCTGACCTGCCTGATGAACGTGTTCACCGAGGATATTTCTGAGTGCAGCCTGAAGAAGATGTGCAGCAGTATGATTTCTTGCTGTAGCATCACGAAGTTCTTTGTTTACTTTTGCAGTAACAGTTTCACCTGTTGTAAATCCGCCGCTTGTTACTTCACAATGACATACGAACTGACCGCCCGTAAGCTTCTGTGTGTCAAGCACTTCCATAACGTTGCCGTTAGATTCGATAGTACCCTTGTCGCCGACCTGTCCGCCGCTTTCAGCGTAGAAAGGTGTGGTTTCGAGAAGAACGGTAACTCTGTCGCCCTCTTCGCAGATATCGGCAGCATCGCCGTCCTTGACCATAGCAAGGAGCTTTGTTGTATATTCAAGGTCTGTATAACCAACAAACTTTGTTGTGAACTGTGTAAGAACGCTTGCGGAAGCATCGTCCCAACCGCCGTTGAGCTTTCTGTTTTCACGGGCAGTTTTCTTCTGAACAGTCATACATTCGTGGAACTTGTCCTCATCAACTGTGATGCCGTTTTCAGCGCAGATCTCCTTTGTAAGGTCAAGAGGGAATCCATAAGTATCGTGAAGTTTAAATGCTTCTTCACCGCCGAGAACCATATCTCCGCCCTTAGCCTTGATATCAGCAATGTACTGATCGAGGATCTGAGAACCGTTTTCAACAGTCTTAGCGAAAGCTTCTTCTTCCTGCTTGATAACTCTCTTGATATATTCACGCTTGGATTCAAGATCGGGATAAGCACATACATTTTCATTGATAACAGTATCAACTACTTCATAGAGGAATGGCTTCTTTGTGCCAAGGATTCTGCCGTGACGTGCAGCTCTTCTGAGAAGACGTCTGAGAACGTAGCCTCTGCCTTCATTTGAAGGAAGAACGCCGTCGCCTACCATAAATGTTGTGCTTCTGATATGGTCAGTGATTACACGGATAGAAACATCGTCCTTGTCATTCTGCTTGTAGACTTTGCCTGTGAGCTCGGAGATCTTCTTCATAATGTTCTGAACCGTATCTACCTCAAAGAGGTTATCAACGTCCTGCATTACGCAAGCAAGTCTTTCAAGACCCATACCTGTATCGATATTCTTTGTAGCAAGCTGTGAATAGTTGCCGTGACCGTCGTTATCAAACTGTGTGAATACAAGATTCCAGATCTCGATAAGTCTGTCGCAGTCGCCTGCCTGCTCAAAGCTTTCAAAAGGACCATACTTTTCGCCTCTGTCGAAATGAATTTCGGAGCAGGGACCGCAAGGACCGCTTCCGTGTTCCCAGAAGTTGTCAGCCTTGCCGAGCTTTACGATTCTTTCACGGGGAATACCAACTTCATTTGCCCAGATATCGCCTGCTTCATCGTCTTCTTCATAAATTGTGATCCAAAGTCTTTCAGCAGGGATCTCAAGTACCTTTGTGAGATACTCCCAAGCCCAAGCTGTTGCTTCGTGCTTGAAATAATCGCCGAATGAGAAGTTGCCGAGCATTTCAAAATATGTTCCGTGACGTGCTGTCTTACCAACGTTTTCGATATCAGGTGTTCTGATACACTTCTGGCAAGTCGTTACACGGTGACAAGGTGGTTCTTCAATGCCCTGAAAATACTTTTTGAGCGGTGTCATACCTGCATTGATAAGGAGGATAGAATTATCGTCCTTAGGTACGAGAGGCGCGGAATCCATACGGAGATGTCCCTTGCTCTCAAAAAATTTAAGATAACTTTCACGAAGATCATTAAGTCCTGTCCACTTCATTTTTTATCTACTCCAATCAATTTATATTTTGGCTGAGATCAGTCTTCTTCGTCTTCTTCAGGCATATCCCAGTTGTGATAAACATTCTGAACGTCATCATTATCCTCAAGAGCATCGAGAAGAAGATTCATCTTGCGGATAGATTCATCGTCTGTGAGTGTTGTATAGGTCGCAGGGACCATTTCAACATCTGCGGAAACAAGCTTGTAGCCCTTTTCAACAAGTCCGTCACGAACAGCGGAAAGATCATTAGGCTCTGTTTCGATCTCAATTGTGCCGTCTTCCATTGAGAAATCAGCAGCTCCGAGATCAAAAACATCTTCCATTACCTTGTCTTCATCAAGACCTTCACCGTCAGCAACGATGATGCCCTTGCTTGAGAACATAAAGGATACACAGCCTGTTGTACCGAGGTTTCCGCCGAATTTGTCAAAGTAATGACGGATATCGCCTGCTGTTCTGTTCTTGTTATCGGTGAGAGTTTCAACAATTACAGCAACGCCGTTAGGACCATAGCCCTCATAAACGTTAGCTTCATAGCTTGTCTTATCTCCGCCGCCTGCAGCTTTCTTAATTACTCTGTCGATGTTGTCATTAGGTACGTTGTTAGCTTTAGCCTTTGCAATAAGTTCACGGAGCTTGGAGTTGCTGTTGGGATCTCCGCCGCCCTCTTTAACGCAAACTGTGATCTCACGGCCGATCTTTGTGAAGACCTTAGCTCTTGCGCCGTCTGTTGCTTCTTTCTTTCTCTTGATGTTGTTCCATTTGGAATGTCCTGACATAACCTTAAATCTCCTTATAAATAAAATTTTACATTATAATATTTTTGCTGAACAAGTTTAGGTACAGCTTGTTATCTTGAGTTTTTATCGGCTCTCCGCGCGTGAAAAGTATGCGCTTGGGAGCAATTTTCTTTAACCTTGTTATGAACTGTCTTGCCTTCTTCGGACTTTCACACAGAGCAGGAAAACAAGGATAAATAATATTCATCACAGCGTCGCCTATGTATAGATCATTGCCAAATTTATAAGCGAGTGAACCCATTGTGTGTCCCTCCGCCGAATAAATTTTGCATTCTGCACCGATCTCGGACGAAATATCGGAATTTTCATCAATGAACTTGTAAACATCGAATAGTTCAACGGGTTTGCTTCGTTTTCTCTCTTCAAGAAAGCTCAAAGCCGCACCCGTAAGTCCGACTGAAAAAACATTTCTGTCTGATCTGCCCGAAGCGAGCACATAATCAGCTTCGCTCATATAAATAGGCGCATCGAAAAGCTCGGAAAAATACTTGGCGTTTCCGGTCACTTCACTGTGACCGTGCGTAAGCAGAATCTTCTTTATATTGTAGTTGATAAGCCACATTTCAATGCTGTCACGGTATCTTGCTTCGCCCGTGTCAATGAGAATATCACCGTCAGGCGCTTTCACAACATAGCAGTGAACACCATCGCAGTCGATCATATTAAGATCATCATACAGACCGCTCATTTCACACCTCCGTATTATTCCAAATATAATCAAAAAGTTCGTTTATCCTCGCATTATCGCCGAGCAGATCGAGATACCCGAAAAGAGTTTCAAGCGAAGTTGCTCTGCGGTATTCGATAGGATTTGAACTCTTGGGGACAGTGTTGGAAGTTGCATTCCGCCCCCTTTTCATAATATCAGTTTCAGCCTCGGTAAGAAGCGGAAGTATAACATCGACTGCTTTTGACTGATAGCCTGCGCGAACCTTTTCAACAGCTTCCTTGTGAAGCTTGTTTACAGACATATTTGCCGTTTTGACAAGCTTTTCTCTGACAAGCCTTTCATAGACCGCATCACCGAGAAAAGCAAGCGTCAGCGGACTGTACTGATTTACTTCATGTTTTTCTATGATACATCACCCTTAGTTATCGTTCCCGAATTATGGCTGAAATGAAACAGCATATCTATAAAGCTTTTGTGATAAGGAATAAAAATACCATTGTCTATCATTGCTTTTATCTCATCAATATCCGCCCATTTAGCATTTTGGACTTCCTCATTCTGAAGATGAAGCTTCGACGGGTCAACATCCATATTCACCGCATACCAATCGTCAAAAACTTTCCCGGTATCTATTGTGATGAAGCGTCTGAGCTGTTTGGTATCAAGCTTGATGCCCAATTCTTCATGGACCTCTCTTACAGCCGCCAATAAACTCGTATCGCCCGAAACAGCACTGCCCCCGACACTTACGTCCCACATATTGCTCCAACCCTTTTTAAAAGGCTGTCTTTGCTGAATAAGCATTCTGCCGTCCGTGCCGAAAATACAGATATGAACTACCATTCTATGGTATCCATCAGGGGTTTTATCTCCCCTTATCATGGTTTTCCCTGTCTTTATGCGGTTTTCATCGTATAGATCAAATATCTCCATAACAGCTCACCATTAATATACGAAGTCGAACTCAAATCCATAGATATTTACGACATCGCCTTCGTTGATGCCCATTTCTTCAAGCTTGTCGATGATACCGGTATTGCGAAGAACACGCTGGAAGTACTGGAGCGAAGAATAATCGTCCATATCAACTGTGCGCATAATGTTTTCAAGCCACGGAGCTTCAACATAGTAAACAGCGTCATCGCCTCGGGTGATCTCGAACTTCTCGCCAATACCTGCACGTTCATCGAGCTCTTTCTGTGTAAGCGGTTCAGGCTTATATTCCTTTATCGGAGGAAGTGTGTCAAGCTTAGCCGAAACAGCAGCCATAAGTTCTTTCGTACCCTGCGTTGTTGCGGCAGAGATCTGATAAAATTCAAGTCCCTTGCTTTCAATATAAGCCTTGAACTCCTCTATCTGCTCGGGAGAAGCCATATCACACTTGTTGGCAGCAACTATCTGAGGTCTGTCAGCCAAGTCCTCACTGAAATTGCGAAGCTCTCTGTTTATTATCTCAAAATCTTCCTTAGGATCACGACCCTCAACACCAGAAACATCAACAACGTGTACAATGAGTCTGCATCGGTCAACGTGACGGAGAAACTCGTGTCCAAGTCCAACACCCTCGCTCGCTCCCTCGATAAGTCCGGGAATATCAGCCATAACAAAAGATTTTCCCTCTGTTACCTTGACAACACCAAGAACAGGTGTAAGCGTAGTAAAATGATAATTTGCGATTTTCGGCTTTGCAGCGGAAACAACTGAGATAAGTGTTGATTTTCCGACATTCGGGAAACCTACAAGACCTACATCTGCAAGCAGTTTAAGTTCAAGTGTTACCTCAAATTCTTCACCCACAAATCCGGGCTTTGCAAACTTTGGTATCTGTCTTGTCGGAGTAGCAAAACGGGCATTGCCCTTTCCGCCTTTTCCACCTTTGGCAATAACCTTCGGTTCATCGGTTGACATATCAGCCATTATACGTCCCGTTGCAGCATCACGAATGACCGTTCCCTGCGGAACTTTTATTATAAGGTCAGCAGCATTTCTTCCCGTACAGTTCCCTGCGCCGCCGTTCTGACCCTTTTCAGCAACATATTTGCGTTTGTATCGGAAGTCGATAAGCGTTGATATGTTTGTATCAACAACAAAAACAATATCTCCGCCTTTTCCGCCGTCACCGCCGTCAGGGCCGCCTGCAGCAACATATTTTTCACGGTGAAAGGAAACAGCGCCATCACCGCCGTCACCTGCTTTAATATAGATCTTAGCCTTATCAACGAACATATAATACTCCGTTCCAAGGAATCATTGATTCCTACAATCAAGCGGCTCTGCCGCATTCAGACATTAAAATACATTATATTATACCACATTTTTTGAATAGTTGTCAATAATTTTTAAGATAAATTCGCCGTAAACGCTGTTTTCCTTTCATCGATAAACAATATTCCTTTATATAAAAACAAAAAGGGATAGATATCTATCCCTTTTTAAAGTCAGAATATGAAATTAGTCAGCAGTATAAACGCTTACCTTCTTGCGGTCGCGTCCAACTCTTTCAAACTTAACCGTTCCGTCAACCTTTGCGAAAAGTGTATTATCGGAACCCATACCAACGCCTTCACCTGGGTGAATGTGTGTACCTCTCTGACGAACAAGGATGTTGCCGGCAATTACTGCCTGACCGTCTGCTCTTTTAACACCAAGACGCTTGGATTCAGAATCACGTCCGTTCTTGGTGGAGCCCATACCCTTTTTATGTGCCATATTGATTACACCTCCGTTAATCTAAAAATAACTGTTTTGGATAAGAACTTATGCCTTGATAGCGTCGATTCTTACCTTTGTGTAAGGCTGTCTGTGACCCTGCTTCTTGTGAGAAGAGCCCTTCTTAGGCTTGTAAGTGAAAACAGTGATCTTCTTAGCCTTGCCGTTCTTAAGAACCTTAGCCTCAACTGCTGCACCGTCAACGTATGGAGCACCAACTACAAGACCGCTGTCCTTACCAACTGCGATAACTTTGTCAAAGCTTACAGAATCATCAGCATTAACGTCGAGCTTCTCGATGAAGATCTCATCACCCTCGGAAACCTGATACTGCTTTCCGCCTGTTTCAATAATAGCGTACATTAAAATGGCACCTGCCTTTTCTATAAACTCGCTGTAACAATAGGCGTATGCAAAAGCATACTTGAAATAGCCTAAGACATGCGGCTTTATTATTATAGCATCGGTCAAGCATTTTGTCAAGCTTTTTTCCGTTTTTCTAAAAAAATTACTATTTTGGCATTTTTGCAAGTGATTCGCCAAAGTTTTATATGCATTTTTTACAAAGTTAATAATTATTTAATATTTTAGAAATCAAAATACAAATAATTTGTTTAAAAATATGTTAAAATATAAATAATAATTCTTATTCTCGGAGGCAAAAACCAATGGCAAAAGAAAAAACTGCTAAAGAAAAAGCTATAAAAGATAAAGAAGCAGAAAAAGCTTCAAAAAAGAAAACTCCTGCCGCTCCAAATCCAATACTGAAACTTGATAAACAAACTAAAGTTGAGCTTCAGAATTTTCTGTTCGGAACAAGTGAAAAAAAACTTATGGTTTCGGAAGATTTTTTGAACGGAATGACTATAAAATACATATCAAAAAGAATGAAGATAATCAATACAGCATTCGCAAATCTTCACACTACCCGTTCAGCCGTCTTCTTCTTTAAAAATACAGCTGAAATCGAAAAGTACATTGAAGACCTTATCGTTCTTGAAAAGTATTATCCGTTTAAAAATCCAGTACCAAGCATTTATAAGCGCAATTATCTTGCACATAAACCTGCAGCCATTACGGGCATGATTAACAGGGTATGGAAAACCGCACTGCAAAAATTTCCTCTCAAAGACGATGAATCCCCCGAGGATATAAGCCCTGCTGCTTTGAATTTTTACGATCAGGTGATAAATGAACTGCTCTCTGAAAAGGATAACTATTCCGAAAAGGATATGGAAACAATAAATTCATTCTACACCCGTATTCACGGTGAACAAACAGATGAAGAAATGGTAGATCCGCTGATTTCTCCCGACGAAGACACTTCTGCAGAGGAAGCAACTGACGATCAGGGCGATTTCTCACTCGATCTTGACGGTGACAATTCATAAACATTCGGTACAGCCTATGTCAAATATAGGCTGTACTTTTTTATTTTCCCAACATTCTGTTGTAAATCTCATCGCGTGAAGAAAGCTGCTCCTTCGCTGCTTTAAGCGTTGAATCGGTTATATTGTCACCGCCCATTATTCTCGCTATCTCTCCTGCTCTTGAATTCTTGTCAAGCATAGATACCTCTGTAAATGTTCTGTTGTCTTTTGTCTTTTTCTCGATAAAAAGATGACTGTCCGCCATTACAGCTATCTGGGAAAGATGTGTTACACACAAAACCTGACGGCTTCGGGATATCTCACGGAGCTTTACGCCTATCTTCTGCGCAGCCTTGCCGCTTACACCGGTATCGATCTCGTCAAATATCATTGTCGGAACGTCATCTTTTTCCGCTGTAACATTTTTTATTGCAAGCATTATTCGTGAAAGCTCACCGCCCGATGCTATCTTCGCAATAGGCTTAGGAGGCTCTCCCGCATTGACGGATATAAGTATCTCCATTGAATCCATTCCCGAACTTGTGAGCTTTCCGAGCATCTGTGATATTTCAAGCTTAACATTTGGCATATCAAGGAATTTCAGTTCATTTTCTATCTTGGATGAAAGCTGATCTGCCGCTTCGCGACGTTTCTGTGACAAGTTCTTCGCCTTTGCACTTACTTCTTTAAGAAGCTCATTTCGCTCAGCACTTATCCTCTTTATCTCTTCCGTATTGTCAATAAGTTCGGCAGCTTCGTTCTGCGCCGAAGTGTATTTTTCTATGACATCTTTAAGCTCAGGACCATACTTTTTCTTTATAGATATCAAAGTATCTCTTCTGTTGTCAAGATATGATAAACGGCTCTCGTCCACATCAATACTGTCATTCAGACTTTTTATCTGATCCGCGATGTCAGCAGCTTCTATTTTTAAGCTGTCAAGACGTGACGATATTTCATCAAGCGAGGGCATTATATCAGAATAACGCTTTAGATCCGTAATTATATCATTGATAACACCGCAGATCCCGTCGTTATCATCGTCGCCCGAAATTTCTTCCGCCGCCGAAGATAAGGTCTTAGAAATTGCACTGCTGTTGCTGATAACATTAAATTCGTTATCTATCTTTTCGTCCTCATTTTCGTCCGAGATCTGAGCTTCCTTTATCTCATTCGTCATTATTCTGAGAGTTTCAAGACGTGACAATTTTTCCGATTCGTTATCGGATAATTTTTTTATTCGTCGTGAAATATTCTGCAATTTGTGGAAACTTTCCCGATAATCCTCGATCTCACTTTGTATACCTGCAAAATTATCAACGATGTCAATATGCTTTTCTGGATACATAAGTATACGGTTATCGTGCTGACCATGAACATCTATCAGCGTTATGCCGATCTCCTTTAAAACGGAAACCGAAGATGTGCGTGAATTTATGCGAACTCCGCTGCCGCCGTCAGATGATATTGTTCTTGTAATAAGCAGTTCATCATCCGAATGATCAATACCGAACTCGTCAAGCTTTTCCTTTGTTTCAGCAGAAAGTCCCTTGAATAATGCCGTCACCGAAGCCTTATCACAGCCTGAGCGGACAATATCCTTGCTGACCCTTTTTCCGAGAACAGCATTTATTCCGTTTATAAGTATAGATTTACCTGCACCCGTTTCACCGGTAAAAACATTAAAATCATCAGAAAATGGTATGACTGCGTGTTCAATTACAGCAAGATTTTCAATACAAAGCTCACAAAGCATAAAAAACTTCCTCTGTTTTTACAATATCATATCACGAAGATTTTCGCAAAAGTCCGCCGCCGCCTTTTCACTCGGCATAAGCACAAAGATCGTGTCATCGCCCGCTATCGTTCCAACAATGCCGACATATTCCATTTTGTCCAACGTTGCACAAGCTGCCTGCGCCATACCGGTATGACACTTCAGCACAACTGTATTCATTGCATAAACGATATCCAGAACAGAATCTTTAAATATAGGCGGACATTCCATAATATCCTTAAGCGGAGCAATGTATTTATACACACCATCTGCCTCTTTTTTCAGATTCAGTTCATTTATATCACGTGAAATAGTCGCCTGAGTAACGTTTATCCCTTGCTTTTCAAGATGTTCTTTCAGCATCTCCTGCGTGGAAATCTCATTTTTTGAAATTATATCTATGATAATATTCTGACGTTCTTTTTTTACCATAAATCCTCCGAAAAGCTTATTTTATTGGATTCATAAGCTTGTTGTTCACTGCATCAAAGAATGAATTGCCTTTGATATCTATAAGCCTCAGCCTTTTGTTCGACCTCGATATCACAAGGTGATCTTCCCTGCCGAAACTGCATTCAAATTTACCGTCAACGGAAAAATATATCTCATTTTCATCACTTGAAAAATGACGGATCTCCAACCGTCTGTCAGCCGTAAAAAGCATTGGTCTTGACGACAGCGAATGGGGACACACAGGTGTCATCTGTATCGTTTCCATAAGCGGTTCAACAATTGGTCCGCCTGCCGACAATGCATAAGCCGTCGAACCTGTCGGTGTCGAAAAAACAACACCGTCAGAGCGTATCGAGCTGACAACTATTCCGTCAGTTGATATCTCGTAACTGCATAAATTTGAGCACGGACGTGCAACAACGACATCATTCAGCGCAGTATAGTTTGAAATGACTGTATTTTCGTGCATAAGAACCACATCGAGCATCATTCTTGATTCTATCTTGTAATCGTGAGTTTTGAGCCGTGAAATATTGTCCAGCTCATCGATCTCCATAGAAGCCATAAATCCAAGATGCCCCGTGTTTACCCCGAGCAAAGGCTTGTCATATTCCGAAGCATAGTGCGAAGCTTTGAGAATAGTTCCATCTCCGCCTATAGCGATTATCGCTTCACATTCCGCAGCGATCTTATCCATACTGCCATAATTGATAAAGCTTTCTCCCGAAAAATCCTTTTTATATTCGCTGTCAGTATAAATATCAACGCCCAGTTCGTGCAGCTTTAAACAAAGCTTCTGCGCAGTCGGCAGTGCATTGGGTTTTGTGAAATTCGGAAATAAAACTATATTCATTTGGTTTTAATCCTTTCTGCGAATATTTGAAAAGGCTTCATCAATAACCTTTTTTACATCTATAACAGAAGTTTTCCCGTCATTGCGAGCAATATATGCGAGATATTCAATGTTCCCGTCACCGCCGCTTATAGGTGAAAAGTCAAGACCCTTTACAGCAAGTCCATTCTGTGAGAAAAAAGCCATAAGTTCATTTAAAACACGCAAATGTACTTTTCTGTCCTTAACAATACCGTTTTTGCCTATATCGGACTTTCCTGCCTCAAACTGCGGCTTTATCAAAACTGCAGCAGAACTGCCCTCTTTCATAAATTCGGAAAGCCTTGGAATTATCTTTTTAAGAGATACGAACGAAACATCAACACTGAAAAAATTTGGATAGGGTTCAAAATTTTCAGGAAAAAGCTCAGTAAAATTTGTCTTTTCCATATTGCAAACCCTGTTGTCAGCGCGCAGTTTTTCGTCAAGCTGATCGTGTCCGACATCAACAGCGTAAACATATTCGGCACCATTTTGCAGCATACAGTCGGTAAAACCTCCCGTAGACGCTCCGATATCCATACAAACTCTGCCGTTCAAATCAATACCGAATACATCAACAGCCTTTTCAAGCTTCAATCCGCCTCTGCCGACATATTTCAGGACTGCGCCTTTGAAGTCAACATTATCACCTTCATTGACCTCTGCCGACGGCTTTGAAATAAGCTTTCCGTTTATAAAAACATCTCCGTTTTTGATATGTTCTTTTGCCCTTTCACGGCTCTTGACTATTTTATTTTCAACAAGATAACAATCAATTCTCAATATTTCTCACCATATTACCGATAGTTTCCGTCATTGACTTTTTGTCCATTTTAAAGCGTTCCATTGTCTGTTCAGTGCTTTCATTAGGGATAAATCCGCTCGCCGCAACAATCTCATAAGAACCCTTGAAACCCATTTCAAAAAGCTTCACAAGCAAATGCTCGGCAATGCCATTTTCCTTGCTGCTTTCTTCATAGAAAATTATGCGCTTATAGTTCATACAAATAAGTGCAGCTTCGTTGTCTAACGGATATATTCTTACAAGCTTTAAAATATCAAAATTGCCTGCATCACCCGAACGGCTTATCTCCAACACTCTTTCAAACAGTCTGCCGAAAGTTATGACAAGGCAATCACTGTCAAAGGAAATATGACAGAAAGTATCTGTATCATATCTGTTATCCGTTAAACCAAAACTTTCATTACCTTTCGGATAACGTACAGCTGCAAAACCGCTGCAGTCATAAAGAGATGTTTTAAGACAAAGCTTCTGCTCCGAATAATTTGACGGAGAAAAAATAACAGCATTGGGTATTCCCGTAAGCATCGGAATGTCAAACACACCTTGATGTGTTTCGCCGTCCTCACCTATAAATCCCGCTCTATCAACCGCAAGAACTATGTGAGTATTGTCTATCGCAACATCGTGAATGATCTCATCATAAGCTCGCTGCAAAAAGCTTGAATAAACCGCAAATACCGGAATTTTTCCGCTTTTCGCCAAACCTGCACAGAAAGTAACAGCGTGTTCCTCGGCAATGCCTACATCAAAAAAGCGCTTTGGAAAGCTTGCCGCAAAATACTGCAAACCCGTTCCATACTTCATCGCCGCCGTTACAGCACATATTCTGTCATCTGCTTCAGCATATTCGGAAATTGTTCTTCCGAAATTTTCGGAAAAACTGTCGTGATTGGAGTTATCGGGATTATTCTTTGAATATCCACTGCTTGGGATACTGTGGAATGCACCCGGGTTTTCCTCAGCAGGTCTGAATCCTTTTCCTTTAACAGTATTGACATGAATAAACACAGGCTTTTCTATCCTACGCGCCATTTTCAAAGTTTCTTCTATTTCTTCAACGTTGTGACCGTCAATAGGTCCGAGATACACAAATCCAAGATCTTCAAACATCGTCGAATGATAAAGCACATTTTTCAGTGCGGATTTTGAAGACAGAAGTATATTTTTTATTGGTTCACCAATAACGGGAGTTTTATCAAGTGTATGTTCAACAGTCTTTTTTATGTCAAGATAACGCTGATCTCCTCTTATCGATGTAAGATATTTTGCAAGCGCACCAACATTCTTGGAAATGGACATATCATTATGGTTGAGGATAACAATAAGGTTTGCTGCACTTTTACCCGCATTGTTAAGTCCCTCGTATGCCAAACCTCCGGTGAATGCCCCGTCACCGATAATGGCAACAGCACGGTGTTTGGTGTCACCGTCAATACGCATTGCCTCTGCCATACCAAGAGCAGCCGAAATGGAATTACTGCTGTGACCGCTTACAAAAGCATCGTGTTCCGATTCATTCGGACGTATAAAGCCCGAAATTCCACCCTTTTTGCGAAGAGTTGAAAACTTATCGTATCTTCCCGTCAGAAGCTTATGTGCATAAGCCTGATGACCAACGTCCCATACAAACTTATCCTTGGGAGAATCAAAAACCCTGTGCAGCGCTACCGTCAGTTCGACAGTTCCAAGGTTTGAAGCAAGATGTCCGCCGTTCTTTAAAACATTTTTAGTGATACAGCGGCGTATCTCCCTACAAAGTTCCCTGCACTCCGAATAATCCATTTTTTTTAAATCGTTCGGCAGATCAAGATCGCCGAGCCTTATCTCACTTTTACCCAAAATATCCTCCGAATTATATCTCAACAGGCATTATCAACGCAATAACAATACCGAGTATCACTCCGCCGAGCACTTCAAATGGAGTATGACCGAGATATTCTTTGAAATCTTTCTGCTTCTTCGGCTTTTTGGAAGGCTTTGTATCATAATTAGGGATCTCTATTCCCTCTTCATCAAAATATTTGTTCATTCGATTGAGCTGATGAGCGTGAAGTCCAGCTGCACGTCTTACCCCCATTGCATCATACATAACTATAAGCGCAACGATCAACATAAGAGCAAACTCTACCGACTGAGGACCGCACAAACGGAATGTTGCAACAGATGCAGAGCATACCAAAGCAGAGTGTGAACTCGGCATACCGCCTGAACCAACAAGTCTTTCCGCCTTAAATGTTTTGTTTTTTATAGCATGAATGATAGTTTTTATGATCTGTGCGGCGCACCATGAAACGACCGCTGCAGCAAGTGTGTAGTTATAATACATTGACAATTCAGATCCCAACCTTTCATTTAAATTCTTATTTATTTCTTTTCATAAGATAAGCGCTTAATTCCTTCAAAAAGCAATTATCATCAAAATCTGACAATGCATTCATTGCATCATCCGTAAGCTTCTCGGCAAATTTCTGCGCCTCCTGAATTCCGCATCGAACAGCAAATGTATTTTTCTCATTTGAAGAATCGCTGCCGATAGGCTTTCCAAGTTCTTTTTCATCACCGACAATATCAAGTATATCATCAACTATCTGAAAAGCAAGTCCAAGACATTCGCCAAATTTTCCTGCCGACTCCACCTTATCGTAAGCTTTGGCACATATACAGCCCATTTCACAAGCCGCCGCAATAAGCGCACTTGTTTTCATACGGTACATTTCAAGCAAACTTTCCGAAGTTGTAAGCTTGTTCTGACAGTTCGTATCAATGACCTGACCGCCAATCATTCCCTGAACTCCGACAGCCTTGGAAAGACAGCTTATAAGCTTCACCTTGACAGTATCGGAAAGCTTTTCATCATTTGAGATGATCTCAAAAGCTTTATTCTGAAGCGCATCACCTGCAAGAAGTGCAGTCGCTTCATCAAATGCCTTGTGGCAGGACGGCTTTCCGCGTCGGAAATCATCGTTATCCATACACGGAAGATCATCGTGGATAAGTGAAAAAGCGTGTATCATTTCAATTGCGCAGGCAGCAGTAAGAGCATCTTTGACATCTCCTCCGCACACCCTGCAAAACTCCATTGCAAGAATGGCACGAACGCGCTTTCCGCCTGCCGAAAGCGTGTACCACATTGCTTCGGCGACCTCTTTCTGCAATCCGCAGTGGCTTATTTCATCATATTTATATTTTTCAAGCTCTGAATTGACTTTTTCAATATAATCATCAAGTCTGACCTTGGTTTCAGCTGATATACCGCTGATATTCGGCATAAAAACTCCCCTTATTATTCGTTTTCTTCAACAGTGACAAGCATTTCAGCTTTGTCAAGCTCTTTTTTGCAGCTGTCAATGAGCTTCGCGCCCTCTTTGTAAAGCTTGATCGAATCATCAAGCGATATATCCTTATCTTCAAGAGCAGATATTATTTCATCAATTCGTTTTATTGAATCCTCAAACTTCATTTTCTGTCCTTTCATTTTACAGTGGCTTCTATCTCACCGTCGTGAAGCTTTACGGAAATATTATCACCCGTTTTAAGCTCCGAAACGGAATGTATAAGCTTATCATCCTTATAAACAAGAGAGTAGCCTCTCATCATTATCTTTGTCGGACTTAAATTGTCAAGTGCAGATATTTTAGCTCTAAGCTCTGCGCTCTTTAATTCTGTCTGTATCTTCAAAAGTTCCTGCAAACGATGTTTTCGTTCATCAAGCAGCTTTTTTGAATTCTCTATACGATTTTTAGGTTCAGCAGAAACAAGTGATCTCTCCCTATTTTCAAGCTGTAATCGCAAAAAGACCGTTTTATCGATAAGCTTTTTTTCAAGAACCTTTTGTGAAGCATTAAAAAAGTTTATCAGCGATGAAAGCTCGGGTACAGCAAGTTCTGCCGCCGCCGACGGCGTAGGAGCGCGCAAATCAGCCGCATAATCGGCTATTGTCGTATCGGTTTCATGTCCGACAGCGGATATTACAGGCGTTTCACAGTTAAATATCGCTCTTGCAACACTTTCACTGTTGAAAGCCATAAGGTCTTCCAAAGAGCCGCCGCCTCTGCCAATGATGATAATATCATTTTCACCGCTGTCCGCACGTTTTAACGCCGAACATATACTTTCGGGAGCGCTTGCACCCTGTACAAGGCAAGGATAAATGACAACTTCCGCAATTGGGTATCGGCGCGATATTATATTGAGCATATCCTGAAGTGCCGCCGCTTCTATCGAAGTAACAATGCCAATCTTAGTCGGGAATTCGGGCAGCGGCTTTTTTAGACTCTCATCAAACAAGCCCTCTGCCGAAAGCCGTTCTTTTAACTGCTCAAATGCAATATAAAGCGTGCCTATACCGTCAGGCTGCATATCATTGACATAAAGCTGATACACGCCGTCACGCTCATAGACCTGCACATTTGCAGAAATTATAACTCTCATTCCCGATGCAGGAACAAAACGCAGCTGCGAAGCCGCACTCGCAAACATCACAGCCTTTACCGAACTTGTACTGTCTTTAAGCGTAAAATACAAATGTCCCGACTTTGTATGATTGGTAAAATTTGAAATTTCGCCGCTTATCAGTATTCCTTTCAGCTGCTTATCTTCTTTAATTCTGAAAGCAATGTATCGGTTAAGCTGGCTCACGGTAAGCAAACTGCTCATAATGCGTTCTCCTTGATCGCTGCAAACACTGCCGTTCCGACAGCATTATCGCAGGAAAAATCGGGTTCGGCAAAAAATGCATCAAATTTCTGCAAAAGCTTATCTCGAATAAATTTATCGGACATCACTCCGCCTGCATATACGATTGGAATATTTCCGCATCTGTCAAGTGCGAATTTCGTCATCTCATATATCGTTGAATAAACAAAGCTAAGGCAGTAATTTGCAATATCTTCCTTTGTTTCGCCATCATCAAGCATTTTTCGGCACTTGTTTTCAAGTCCCGAAAGACAACAGTTTCCGTTTTTAAGCATAGGTTTGAGTTTGTATTTCTTATCACTCATTACAGCAAGCTTTTCAAGCTCTTTTCCGCACGGAAACTTTAGTCCAAGCATCAAACCTGCCCTATCTATTGCTTGTCCTGCCTTGATATCAAGCGAAGAACCTATCTCCGTTATTTCAAACACCTTTTCTTTGTCGGGAGTAACAAGCAAACAGTCGGTCGTTCCGCCGCTGACGTGAAAAGCAATGAATTTTTCATTTACAAGTTCAAGCTTCTGCGAAGAAAACAGCGCTGCAAGTATATGTCCTATCTGATGAGAAGTCTTATGCACGGGAACTTTATTAACTGCTCCAAGCGAATCAGCCAATCCTTCTCCGCACAAAAAGCACGGCATATATGAATCTTCAATATTGCGCGGACGAACAGAAACGCCGATAGCATCGGGTCTTATCTGTCTGTTTTCAAATAATGCCGACACCATTTCGGGAAGCTGCTTTGTATGGTGAAAAACAGCATCACTTTGCCGCAGACCAAGTTCTCCCTCTTTTACAGGAAGAAGCTTTTTGCACTGTATGGCTTTCAGCTTTTCAGTATCGATAAGAGCTGTGGAAGTTGTGTAATTGCTTGTGTCCAGTCCGAGATATATCGGCATTATTCCTCTGCGCCTTTCTTATTTTCAAGTCCCTTTGCAACGACACCGAGAACACCATTGATAAACTTTACATCGGGTGTATATGTGTACTTCTTTGCAAGCAATACGGCTTCACTTATAGCAACATTATTCGGAACTTTATCGTTATAAAGCATCTCATATATTGCCACGCGAAGAATAGCAATACTTACCTTTGGAATTCTGGAGAATTGACGCTTTTCACTGTTTGCAGCAATGATCTCATCGATCTCTGTTGCCTTTTCGGTTACAGCTTCAAAGAGTTTTTCACACTCCTCGTCCATTTCAAATTCATCTACTTCGTATGCCGCATCAATAACAGCATCGACCGAATCATCAGTGAAAAGCTTTTCAAATGTCAGCAGAAAAGCTGCTTCTCTTATTTCACTTCTTTTCAAAATTTTCAAATCCTTTCATTTTATGTACAGAAAAGCAAGCCCTATATCAGCTTTACTGAAAAGAGCCTGCTTTCCATATTACTTTTCATTATCGAATGATATTCCCTCGACGATGACATTTACTTTATTAACAATAATGCCGGTCATATTCTGGATATCATTTTTAACTTTGTTCTGAATCTTTTCAGCGACTTGCTTTACCTTGCTGCTGTATGCAACAATTACATTAACAGTGACATCTACCGAACCGCTTTCACCTGTGATAGCAATAGCAGAACCGTTCTTTTTATCAAAAATGCTGCTGAAATTGATCTTGCTGTTTGTAATGCCGCTCACGCCCTCAACGGACTTGACCGCCAATTCAACTATCTTGGAAACAACATCTTCCGAAATTCTGATGCTGTTTGTCTGAACGTCATTGATCTTATCCATCTGATAAACCTCCCTGCCGAATTGGCTGACGATCTATCAGGATAATTTTTAAAGTCAGCCATCTGAAAATATCTATACCATTATATTATAGCAGATATTTTCAAAATGTACAACTACTTTACCTCAAAAATTCTAATATTTTCTGCGGGAATTGTAACCTCTGTTAACAAAATATCTTTAATCTGTGCTGCCTGTGCCGCTTCCAGCCCCTCTGACTTAACAACAATGTTTGCTGTGCTGTCATTGAGATAAACTACACAGTCGTTGAACCCCTGCGCTTTGATGAGATTTTCGATCTTGCTCTCGCTTTCGGAAAGCTTTGAAAGTGTTATAGATTCATTCGTATAAGTGGCAGTTTCTTCATCGGAAAGATCACCGCCGTTGAGAATGACTGAAAGAGTTTCAACAGCCTCATCTCGGCTTGTCATACGGCTCAAACGAACCTGTGCGAAATAATCGCTCGCGCCCTCGGCACTCACAAAAGCAGCGTCGCCATAATAAGCCGAATCTTCTGCAGACGAATCGGCAGCCACAGCATCGTTGTTCATAACGTCCTGCGCAATATCATCACCCGATGAAGAAAGCGCATAATTCATATACACTGCAATGCCGAGAATAAGCGTAAGACATGCAAGGATTATCTGTTTTTTTCCGATAATAAGGTTTAATCTTTTCATTGTTATTTGCCTCCTGTTATTTCATTTCAGCAACATATATTCTGCTGCTTGGAATTTTTAGTGCGGTAGAAACCGCTTTATACACCTTTTCGCAGACCTTAGGATCATCTCCTCCCTCGCATACGATCACGATACCGCTTATCTCGGGTATCTTTACTTTTTTTATCAGCGCCTCTTTTGATGAGCCGCTGTCAATAATGACTATTTCATTTTCTGTGCTGCTTGAACCCTGCTTGAATTCTTCGGCGTAAACATATTCCTCAGTGGAGGAAACATTGACGAGGACTTTTGCTTTGCCGACTCCCTCAATGGACATAAGAACTTCCGAAAGACGGCTTTCCGTACATTCAATGTATGTATCCGCTGTCTGAAAATCAGCATCGGTATCACTGACGCTTTTTATGTCCTTACTGCCCGAAAAATCAGCAAAAACTATCATTACCATAATCACAAGTCCAACTGAAATGAGTATCTTCGGAAAGATAGGCTTTTGCGAAAACTCCTTTAAGCTTTTCAGAATTTCGTCCTTTTTCATTGTGTAAGCTCCTCGATTTTTACAAGTGTCTTTTCCCCGGTTTCACGTTTAACTATGTCAACTGCCTCAGCTCCCTGCGCTGCATTTTGTGCAGCTATTTTGACCTCATTAATAGATATGCTGCCGTTCTCGGAAATATTAATACTTGTCTTGATTTCTTTTACGGCAATGTCGTTTTCCGAAAGTATGTCCGCTAATCTGCTGCTGATGTTTCTTTCGATCGATCCCTTAAAGTAGTCGAGCGTATTATCAGTGCTGCCCGAAACGTTTTTGTTAATGACATCAATACTTTCGGCTGTATCGGACAAATTTTTTATGCTGCCCATAAGCGGCTTTGAAAGCGTCAGAACAAAAATAAGCGCAAAAATTATCCTCATCTGCTTTGCATATTTTTCGGACGGATATATCGATTTAAAAATGTTCATCACCACAGCCAGTATTCCTGCCGAAATGACAACAAGCTGTATTTCGTTCATCTTTTCATCCCCTTTACGAAACATCAAGTCCCATCATCATCATTACCGCTGTTGAAATTATCAGCATCATTCCAAAGCATATGATCAAACTGATTATCATCGATAGCACAGCCGAGGAATTATGCAGAAGCGTTTTTATCCCCTTTATCCCGAACATACCACTTATTATCTCTGCGATGCAGAACGCCGCCTTTACAAGAACAACCTCGATAAGCGCGGGAACGACCGAAACAAATATTACAGCTATCCCAAAGAAACCAACTCCGCCTCTTAATATGCCAAGACTTGCTTTCAGTGTGGTATAAGCATCTGCTACAGCACCGCCTATAACAGGTATGCAGTTGGAAGCGAGATATTTCGCCGCCTTAACCCCGATAGTGTCAGCAGATGCCCCGATTATGCTCTGCAGGGATAAAAGTCCTATGAAAACAGTCATAATAAATCCAAGTATGAACTTCACAGCCTTGCTTATCATATCGGTAATGCTCGTCAGATCAAATGCTTCATTTATCGATTGGATTATCCCAAGTGCCGTGCATATCGATACCAACGGCATAAGATAATTTGCAGCAGCCGAAGCTGCAAATTCAGCAAAGATCACCATGACCGCGCTGTACGCCGCCGCGGATGTTACACACCCAGATGAAGCCATTATCCCAGAAAAAACAGGGATATACGACGTTACGAAATCACTTCCGCTGTAAAGCGTATCCGATGCTGTTTTCACGCATTTTACTATCGGATCGGATATTATCCCAACTGCAATAAGAACGCATACCGTACCATAAACACTTGAAACAGATTTGTTCTCAATACAACTCCCGAAGTTTTCCGTCACTGAACCTGCGATTATCACTGCGAACAGCATAACAAGCAGCTTGAGCGGATAATCAATCTTTGCCTTAGCTTCTCCGAGCATATATTTTATAACATCGGCAGGACTGATGTTTTTCACGGCATCAATATTGTCAGCCGAAATACTGTTATCGGCAATCATATCCTCCGCATCTGACGGAACATTCTCATTCAGGGACGAAATATCAATGCCTATCTCCGAAGCAAAATTATCCTCGGCAAAAGCAGGGATAAACATAAAATATATGCAAGCAAAAATCAACGGTATCAGAACAGCGATCTTTTTCATATCCTATAGCTCCTTTACGTTCCCGAAAAAGAAATTATTATCTCAACAGCCTGCTCAAAAAGAGGTATCGCTGAGATCATCAGCCCTACCCTGCCCGCTAATTCTGCCT
Organism: uncultured Ruminococcus sp.; assembly: GCA_900541495.1. Taxonomy (GTDB): domain Bacteria; phylum Bacillota; class Clostridia; order Oscillospirales; family Ruminococcaceae; genus UMGS363. The sequence goes on from UQKC01000001.1 coordinate 114,823, forward strand.
GCGAAGCAAGAAGATTCTCTCCGCTGTCCTTGCATATATCCGAAGCAAACTGCGAAATATAACATATTCCCGTAGCCTTGAACAGAATTTTCAAATAGTCAGTATCCGCCTGTGAACGCTCAAATATAGACCGTATGCTTTCGATAAGCGGTGAGATATAAATGAACATAAACGAAAGAACTATCACCGCCGCTGTTATTTTGATATAAAGCGCATATTCGTGCGAATTCTTGTCAAACAGCTTGCATATAACTGTCGAAACAATACAGATCGACGCAATTTTAACAATATCCATAACTCTCAGAACCCGAAAACGGACTTTACCGTTTCAAACAAGGACGCAATCTCATCAATTATCACAAGCAGAACAACAATAAGTCCTGCTATTGTGACAATAAGACCGTATTCCTCTCGTTCCGATTTTTTTAGGATCATATTTAGAACGGCTACGATTATTCCAACTCCTGCAATTTTAAAAATAATATCTAAATTCATTTTTCCCTCCGAGATCAGATGAACATTATCACAATAAATGCTCCGCAAAGCACACCGAGCGAACGGTAAAGCTTTGATTTTCTGCAATTATCCTCATCGGCTGATCTTATCATTTTTTCAAGCTCAAGCTTTTCGTATTTTATAGCATTAAGCTGTCCGCTGATATCGCTTTTCCCAAGTTTTCTTCCTATATCCTTGACGAATTCTTTTTCTTCATCGGTCAGAAAGCCATACTGCTGACATTCAACAGCCTTTTCCCAAAGCGAACCAATATCCGAACCTATATGAATTTCATCACTTATATTTTTTAAGAAAGCAAGCTCGGACAGATGTTTATTTTTAGCAAGTCTATCAATTATCTCTCCGACCTCGGCCGATTCAAATTCTACCATAAGCTGCAGTTCTTCAAGCATATATGCGATATCTTTCAAAAAACTGCATTTTTTCCGAAGCTTTCCCGAAAAATAGCCTCCAAACAAGGAACATATCACCATTATCAGAATTATAAACACATTTTTCATAACTCGTCCGTCCTGAATATCCTGTGCTCCTGCTTTGGGAGCTTTCCAAGCATTACAATATGATCAAAGCTTTTCCAAAACGGTATTCTGCGCTTTATATCTTCAATTGAAGATGCGTGTATCGAAGCGCATATCCTAATACCGCAGTTCATGGCGTGTTCCATATATCCGAATTCGTCCTGCGAACCTGCTTCGTCGAAAATGATAATGTCAGGCGACATTACCCTCACCGCAGTTTCAAGCCCGTCAGCCTTTGAATATCCGTCGAAAACATCTGTATTCATCCCAACGTCATTCTGAGGAACGCCCGAATAAACAGCCGCTATCTCTGAACGCTCGTCAATCAACGAAACCTTATATCTTCTTCCGAGAAGTCGGCACAAGTCACGCAATATCGTGGTTTTTCCGCTTGCAGGTGCTCCTGCGATAAGGACATTTTTTAATTCTCCACAGAAAATCTTGTTGTATATATCCTCGCCCAAGCCGATAATCTCACGGCTGACTCTGACATTAAAACCGTTTATATTTTTTATGTTTGTTATCTTCCCGTCACGAACCACAGCTGTTCCGCATAATCCTACACGATGTCCTCCCGACAATGTAATAAATCCGCTGCAAATATCTTCCTGAAAGGAATGTACCGAATTTCTGCATATCGCATAGAAAAAGCTGTCTATCTCCGCAGAAGTTACCTTAACGCACTCACTGTCAACCGCTTTTGTTATCTTACCATTGCTATCAACAAAAAGCATATCTGAATTTCGCATTAAAATAATTGGTTTCTCACGTCGCAAACGTATCTCCGTCAAGCCGTTACCAAATGCGGCAATACTTTCTCTCAGTCTTTCGGGAAAATATTGAATCAAGTCCTGCATATTATCAGCCGTTTTCATATTAGAAGCCGTACTTCCTTTCTTTTTTATTCTGATAAATGATATGCTTTTGCGGACAAGTATAGAACAAAAAAAGCTTCCGAGAAATTGATCTCGAAAGCTTTTTAATGTATTTATATTTTTTACTCTTCCACCCAGATTTGTTCTGTTTCGTGTCCCTTCGGACGACCCATAAGATTTTTAAGTGCTGTTTTCGGGTCAAGACCGTTGAACAAAACATTGTAGCATTGTTCGGTTATCGGCATAACAACTCCAACGCTCTGTGAAAGCTCATAGGCTACCTTTGTGCAGGTGTAACCTTCAACAGTACCTATCTGCTTTACAGCTTCATCGGGAGAAACACCCTGTCCGATAAGAATTCCTGCACGGCGGTTTCTGCTGTGCATACTTGTGCAGGTAACGATAAGATCGCCTATTCCGCTAAGACCTGCAAATGTATCTCTCTTGCCGCCCATTTTTACGCCAAGACGCGCAATCTCCGTTATTCCTCTTGTCATAAGTGCGGCTTTGGTATTGTCGCCGAACCCCATTCCGTCGCAGATACCTGCACACAGAGCAATTATATTTTTAAGTGAACCACCAAGCTCTGAACCAACAACATCATCATTGATATAAATTCGGAGCGCAATATTCGACATGATTGACTGAATATAATCGGAATATTTGGAGTCGTCAGAAGCCACGACAACAGTTGTCGGCATACCGATGCCAACTTCCTCTGCGTGTGAAGGACCTGTCAGAATAACTATCGGCGAATTAGGAAGTTCTTCGTGAAGAACTTCGCTCATTCTCTTAAATGTCTTGTCTTCAAGTCCCTTACTTGTGTTAAGAATTACCGTGTTTTCTGTAATAAACGGTGCAGCCTGCTTCGCAACGCTTCGTACAAAACCTGTAGGAACACCAAAAATCACAACATCGCTGCCCGATACAGTTGAAATATCCGATGTAAGCGTGATAGAATCTTTTATTTTGACCCCGGGGAGTTTCTTTTTATTTTCACCGTCACGCCTGATATCCTCTATCTCGCTCTCAAACGCCGACCAAACATTAACGCTGTGACCGTTATTGTCAAGCATTACAGCAAGTGCAAGACCAAATCCGCCCATGCCGAGAACTGTAAACTTTGCCATTATTTATTCCTCCGATCACTCTTTCTTTTTGTTAAAGCTGAATTTGTTTTCTGTGCCCTCTTTAAGGCGCTTTATATTTGCGCGGTGCATATATATCAGCAGCGCACTTGTGCAGGCAACAAGAATAACGTGCGTGATGCAGTTCGCCAATGGAAGTTTTTCCACAAAAAAATGAAGCAAAAAAGTAAGTATAGGATAAAATGCCGCTGCTGAGATCGATGAAACCGAAACATATCTTGTAATAAAAAGTACCAACGCAAAGAACGGTATGATTATCACAAATGTAAGCGGATCGATAACAATAAGTACAGACGACGCAACAAGGATTCCCTTTCCACCCTTAAATCCGTAATATATCGGAAAAATATGACCGAGTATTGCAAAAAATCCTGATATATAACCAATCGATTTCTCGTCCATTACCGTAGGATACCAATTGGGCAGCTCATTCGGAAAATCTCTTCCGATAATAAGCCTAAACATCAAAATACTTAACAATACAGCGATTATACCTTTTGCAAGGTCGCCTATAAGCGTAAGCAAAGCAGGAATTTTGCCATAGCAGCGAAGTGTGTTGGTAAGTCCTGCATTTTTGCTTCCGTGCTCACGGATATCATCATGCTTTAAGCAGCGCACAACAATAATTGCTGAATTGCAGCTACCGAGGAGATATGAAATTATCATCGTCAGCAGCAGACAGATCACCAATTTTATCATTTTCCATTCCCCTATTAATCATCTTCACGGTTTCGTTCGCGTACAACAAAGCGAACAGGCGTACCGTCAAGTCCAAATGTCTGTCTTATCTGATTTTCAATATAACGCTGATAAGAGAAGTGGAAAAGGTCGGCTCTGTTTACAAAAATTACAAACGTAGGCGGCTTTGTAGACGGCTGTGTCATATAATAGATCTTAAGTCGTCTGCCCTTGTCGGAAGGCGGCTGAACTCTCGTAGTCGCATAAGCAAGCACATCGTTGAGCATACCTGTGGAAATTCTCATGCTGTTCTGCATATTTACATTGTTGATAAGGTCAAAAAGCTTGTCTATTCTAAGACCTGTCTTCGCAGAAATAAACACGAAAGGAACATAGGACATAAAGCTGAAATCTTCTTCAAGCTTCTTTTTGAATTCGTCCATAGTGTTCGTGTCTTTTTCGATAGCGTCCCATTTGTTTATAGCAACAATGCAGCCTTTTCCCTGCTCATGAGCATATCCTGCAACCTTTGAATCCTGCTCTGTGAAGCCGACTTCCGCATCGATAACTATTACGCATACATCGGAACGGTCAACAGCCATATAAGCTCTCAAAACGCTGTAATGTTCGATCTTTTCCTGAATTTTTGATTTCTTGCGAATACCTGCAGTATCGATGAATACATACTTTCCGTGTTCATTTTCAATAACAGTATCCGTCGCATCACGGGTCGTTCCCGCGATATCGGAAACGATAGCTCTTTCTTCGCCCGAAACACGGTTGATAAGCGAAGATTTACCAACATTCGGCTTGCCTATAACGGCTACCTTGATATATTCCTCATCATATTCAACGCTGTCATCTTCAGGAAAATACTCAAATACCTTATCGAGCATATCACCTGTGCCATGACCGTGCGCAGCAGAGATAGCAATTGGGTCACCAAGACCAAGATTATAGAATTCATAGAATTCAACGGGTGGGTCACCGATAGAATCGACCTTGTTTACACAAAGAATAACAGGCTTTCCACTCTTTTGGAGCATCTTTGCAACATCATAGTCATTAGCAGTTACACCGGTTCTTATATCGGTCAAAAATACGATAACATCAGCCTTTTCGATAGCAAGTTCTGCCTGCCTGCGCATCTGCGAAAGAATAATATCACTGCTGTCAGGCTCGATACCGCCCGTGTCAACGATCATAAACTCGCGGTTTCTCCATTCAGACTTGGAATAGATCCTATCTCTTGTAACACCGGGAGTATCTTCAACAATTGATATTCTCTGCCCTACAAGCTTGTTAAAAAGTGTGGACTTTCCGACGTTCGGACGTCCGACAATTGCAAGTATAGGTAATGCCAAAGCTATCATCTCCAATCAATTTATTCATATAAAATAGCATCAAGAAGCTCAAAACCTTCATTATCCACGGGCCTTACAGAAACTCCGAGAGCTTTCTCGACATCGGGTATTCTCAAATCATCAAGGAAAATATCCGAATCGCGCATAAGCATACTTTTGGAGATAAGAAGTGCATCTCCAAGCTCTTTTCCCTTAAGCTGCGCAATTATATCCTGCGCCGTGATAAGCCCGGTTACTGTTATAGTTTCCCCGAAAAAGTCATTTCTTATTTTATAAACATTGCATTTTATATTGTTCCATTTTTCTTCCGCTTTTTTTACAAGCTTTACAAGAAAATCACAAACAGCCGCTCCCGTTGCAATTGAAACGGTTCTTGGCTTTGCCGGATCATCTGCGATTTTCATTGCAGATTCAAATTCATCTGCAAGAGAACGCAGCATTCCTATTCCGTTTTCATACTGACAGTAATCTTCGTAATAATCACCGTCGGGAAGCTCCCTTTCTGCCGTAATGTAAAATTCATCGGCAGGAAAAACAAGCCTTGTTCCGTATTTTTCAAGAAATTCAGCCTGAAAACTTTCAATGAGGTCTATAGCCTGTCCCGCGGTTTCCTTGTTGAATTTTTCAAGCGGATAAAGTCCCTTGCGGAATTTTGTAACACCGACGGGAACAACGGCAGCACTCTTTATGTTCGGCATAAGATTTCCGAGGTCAGTCAGTGTTCTGTGAAGTTCATCACCGTCGTTTATTCCGGGACAAAGAACGATCTGACAGTTCATTGCGATGCCCGCATCGGCAAACTGCTTCAAATATTTCAATTTTTCGCCCGCAAAACGATTGTGCATCATCGTACAGCGAAGCTCGGGGTTGGTCGTATGAACGGAAATATTAATATTTAAACGCATATCAATTATGCGGTCGATATCTTTCTGATCAAGATTTGTAAGGGTAACATAGTTTCCCTGCAAAAACGAAAGTCGTGAATCATCGTCCTTGAAATACAATGTTTCACGCATATTTGGAGGCATCTGATCGATAAAACAGAAAATACACTTATTCGTACAGCTCTGCTTTTTATCCATCAAAAAAGTTTCAAATTCCAGTCCGAGATCATCATATTCACTTTTTTCAATATGAAAAGTCAATCTTCTTCCGCCGCGGTCAACTGTAGTGCTGACATTTATCTCAGCCGCATAATACATATAATCAAGTACGTCACGGATCTCATGACCATTCAGCGATATCAGTATGTCATTCTCTTTGACCCCTGCATGAAAAGCAGGTGAATCTTTAATAACGGATTGAATTTTTACAGCCATATTTCTCCTTAAAATAAAAACCGAAGAAGGATAAATCTCCCTCTTCGGTTCAGCAAGCTACTTAAGCTTCCTTAGAAATTACTTCTCTACCCTTATAGTATCCGCAATTTTTGCAAACCTTGTGCGGAGATGTAAGTTCGCCGCAGTGAGTACATCTGGAAAGTGCAGGAGCCTCCAGTTTCCAAACAGCAGAACGTCTGCTATCACGTCTTGCCTTTGATACCTTTCTCTTTGGTACTGCCATTATTCAGCACCTCCTTATCCTTTAACCTTTACAGTTACATTCATTGAAATTCAAATCCGTTCCGCATACAGGACAAAGACCTTTGCAGTCTTCCTTGCAGAGCATCTTTGAAGGTAGCTGCAACAGAATATCCTGTATCACAAGCTCGTCCAAATCAAGCGAATCTCCCTCTGTTACAACATACTCATCATTATCCGTGTTGGTTTCACGAACAAGAATATGTTCACAATCAAAAGAAAAGCTCTTTTTAAACGGGATAAGGCATCTGTCACAAACAGCGTCAAGAGTAAAATCAACAGTACAGCTGAGCATGACCACACCTGCACGGTTATAGACCGAACCCTTAACATTTACGGGGTCAATGAAACTATATTGTTTAATCTCTTTCAGCTTGTCGGAATCAACAGCATAATCCACAATCAGCTTTTCGCCGACAATATTATAAAGCTGCTTTAAGTTTAAAACCATAGCACACCCCAAACATAACGAATTAAATTATATCACAACATCAGTGATATGTCAATAGTTTTTAAAAATTATTTTTTTGCAAATTTAGAAACAGACTCAGGAAGATCAGCGAGTTCTGCGGAAACAGTAAATGTAACCTTTACATCAGAACCAGTGAGCTTGTCGATCTTGTTAAGTACAGCACCAAGTGCTTCAAAGTCAGCGCCGCCAACCTTAAGAATGGAGTCAACGAAAATCTCCTTGATATCATAGTTGCCTGCAACAAGACCTGCAACAAGTCCGTAGAAAGCCTCGAAGGAGTAAATGCTGTTAGCGTCTGTATCAACGATTCTTACGTTTGTAGGAATATCATATCTGAGCTTTTCGCTCTTGTCGATGCAAACAACATAACCGTCAGACTTCTTGGAAGCCTCGTTAATCATATCAATCAAGATCTTTGTTTTACCTGTACCTTTTTTACCAGTAATAATTTTTACCATGTGAAAACACTCCGTTCCGCCGTTAGGCTTTTATATTAATATCACGAGTGGAAATCAACGTGATTTTAAACTTATATCAGTTGAGCTTTGCTTCAAGCTCAGCCTTCATTCCCTCATAACCGGGCTTGCCGAGAAGAGCGAACATATTCTTCTTATAGCTTTCAACACCAGGCTGATCGAAAGGATTTACTCCGAGCATATAACCGTCAACAGCGCAGGACTTCTCGAAGAAGTAGATCATATATCCTACATTGTATTCTGTTGTGTCATCAAGTTCAAGAACGATGTTCGGAACGCCACCCTCTGTATGAGCAAGGATAGTACCTTCAAGAGCCTTGCGGTTTACAACAGACATATTCTGGTTTGTGAGGAAGTTAAGTCCGTCAAGATTTTCTTCATCGGATTCAAGGAAGAAATCCTTCTTAGGCTTCTTGATATCAACAACGGTTTCAAACATGATTCTTGAGCCCTGCTGAATAAACTGACCCATAGAGTGAAGATCGGTCGAGAAAGTTGCAGCAGATGGGAAAATACCCTTGTTGTCCTTGCCTTCGCTCTCGCCGTAAAGCTGCTTGAACCATTCAGTCATCATTGTGAAACTTGGGTCATAAGAAACGAGAAGCTCAACAGACTTATTCTTGGAGTAAAGGATATTTCTGATAGCAGCATACTTGTAGCAGTCATTATTATCAAAATCCTTGCAATAGTCTTCCTGAGCCTGCTTTGCACCTGCCATAAGAGCATCAATGTCACAGCCTGCAACAGCGATTGGAAGAAGACCTACTGCTGTAAGAACAGAGAATCTGCCGCCTACATCATCAGGAATAACGAATGTTTCGTAGCCCTCTGTATCAGCAAGTTCCTTAAGTGTTCCCTTAGCCTTATCGGTTGTGCAGAAAATTCTTTCCTTAGCGCCTTCCTTGCCGTATTTCTTTTCAACAAGGTTGCGGAATACTCTGAATGCGAGTGCAGGTTCTGTTGTTGTACCCGACTTGGAAATAACATTTACTGCAATATCCTTACCCTCACAGATTGAAAGAATTGTATTGAGATAGGTAGGATTGATATTGTTTCCGACAAAATAAATGTCAGGTGTATCTTTCTTGATATCATTATAGAAAGGTGTTTTGAGAAGTTCAATAGCAGCTCTTGCGCCGAGATATGAACCGCCGATTCCGATAACGATAAGAATATCGGAGTTGCTCTGGATCTTCTTGGCAGCAGCCTTGATTCTCGCAAATTCTTCCTTGTCGTAATCTGTAGGGAGATTCAGCCAGCCGAGAAAATCATTTCCAAGACCGGTTTTATCGTGAAGCGTTTTAGCGGCAAGCTCAGCCTGTGCCTTAGCAGCTTCAAGCTCATGAGGAGCAATAAACTTTGATAAATACTTGCAATTAAGTGAAATTGGCATTTCAACATTCCTCCATATTAATTCCTAAATGCTATTTTACTATAATTTTTGTGAATTTGCAATATTTTTTGCGAACAATAAAGATTTTTTAACAAGTTTTATTCAAATTAGCTAAAAAAGACAAGCATTTTTAGTAACTTTAGCAAAACATTAAAATTTGTCTTTTCATCTGCATTTTCAGCAGCAAAAATATCTACCGAAAAAAGATACCTTTCTTTTCGATAGAACTGTATCTCACCTACTTTATCGCCCTTTCTTATCGGTGCGTATATCTGTTCGGGCATGATACAGACTGATGAAATGCTGTCTGCCGCTCCTTTCGGTATCACTATATTTCGTATATCACCAAAATCGACCGGAATTTCCGTTGTAAGTGAATTTCTGACTCCGACCATACTCGGAATTTTTTCGGGCAGCTCAGGTTTTATAACAATATAATCTGCAAATACGGATTCTAGCTTTGTTCTTGCAGCCGAAAACATTTTATCCTTGTCATCAGCACCTAAAATGATAACGCCAAAAGCTTTGTCGCCTCTCTGTGCAGCAGCGGCAATACAGTGCCCCGAGTTCTCACTCATTCCTGCTTTAAAACCGATGATCCCATCAAATTTTTTGACAAGTTCATTCGCATTGACAAGCTCCGCCGTATCATTTCGGACATAATCGAGCCAAGTGGTGAAATACGGTGTAAGAAATTCATATTTATACAGTTCGCATATAAGCTTTGAAATATCGGACGCTGTTGAAAGCTGTTTGTCATCGTCATAATATCCGCAGCAGTTTGTGAACGATGTATTTTCCATTCCCAATTCAACCGCTTTATTGTTCATCGCAGCAACAAACTTTTTCTCCGAGCCCGAAACAGCCTCAGCTATCACGACCGAAGCATCATTCGCATTGCCTATTATTATTGCTTTAAGAAGCTCCTCAACAGTAATGCTCTCATTCGGCATAAGCCATATCTGCGCCCCTTGCATCGAATTGGCATACTCCGACACCTCGACATTTGTGTCAAGTGAAAGTTCTTTACAGCTTATCTTTTCAGCCGCGAGCAGCACAGTCATAAGCTTGTTCATTGTTCCAACAGGCACGACCTTATCAGCATTTACATCATCAATAACGATCCCTGACGTAAGTTCAAAAACGATACTGCAGCACTCTGACGGTTCTGCATAAACCGCTGCAGCGCGTGACGCAGCAATAATGAAAGAAAGAAAAATTCCTATTATTTTTTTCATAAGCATCAACCTCATAAGTTTTTATTTACCTATGATATTTTATGCTTATTTTAAATTTATAGACATACAAAAACAAAAGTGCCGAAAAAAACGACACTTTTGTTTAAATAATTTTTACCGAAATCATCATTCAACGATGAACTGCTTGATCTGTGCAAAGAACTTAGATGCATCATCAGTATGAGCTTCAAGAGCGATAGGCTTTGAAAGGTCAAGGCTGAAGATACCCATAATGGATTTTGCGTCAACGGCATATCTGCCGGAAATTAAATCGACATCAAAGTCACAAAGAGAAACAATGGAAACAAATTCCTTAACATCGTTGATTGTAGCCAGCATTACAGTAGTTTTTGACATAAAAATCCCTCCAATTATTGTAGTTTTACGTTAAATTTTCTGTACCTAACTTTTGGTACATTTATAGAATATCAGTTTTTTATAATTTAGTCAAGAGGAATTGCAAAATTTTTTTTTATATTGTATAATAATATAGAATTCAGCGGCAAAATATACACCCGTTGGTGAAATTTAACAATATTTTATGGAGTATTTTATGTATATTCACTTTAAAACATTCGGCTGTAAAGTAAATCTTTATGAAACCGAAAATATGAAGCAGAATTTCAGCAAAAAAGGATTTACTGTGACCGATAAAGAAAGCGGGAGCGACATTTTTGTTATAAACACCTGCACAGTTACCGAAACCGGCGACAAAAAGGTATTTAAGGAACTTCGCAGACTTCGCCGAGAATATCCCGACTCGGTAATCGCTGTAACGGGATGCTATCCGCAGGCATTTCCAAATGAAGCCTCCGATATAAAAGAAGCTGATATAGTTGTCGGAACAAAAAACAGAAACGCGCTTCCCGACATTATAAACGAATATCTTGAAAGCCGCAAAAGGACAGTAGATATTTGCGATTATACTTCAAACGACGTATTTGAAGATATGTGCAACGCAGGTTATGAAAACAACACCCGTGCGTTTATAAAAATACAAGACGGCTGCAATATGTTCTGCACCTACTGCATCATTCCGTATTCAAGAGGGAGATTTCGTTCAAAGCCTATCAATAAGCTGAAAGAAGAGGCTGAAAAGCTTGCTGCATCGGGCTATCAAGAAATCGTCCTTGTCGGTATAAACCTGTCATTCTATGGTATAGAATACAAACTTCGACTTGCAGATGCGGTTGAAACAATATGTGCGATCAACGGCATAAAGCGAGTTCGTCTTGGTTCTCTTGAACCTGAAATGATAAACGATGAAGATATCCGCAGACTTGCCGCACAGCCAAAATTCTGCCCTCAATTCCACCTTTCGCTCCAAAGCGGCTGTGATAAGACTCTTAAAGAAATGAACCGCCGATATACGACAGCCGATTATGCTGAACTCGTACAAAAACTTCGTGCCAATTTTGACAATTGTGCTATAACAACTGATGTAATGGTCGGGTTTCCAAATGAAACCGAAGAAGATTTTAAGCGATCAGTAGAGTTTGTCAAAAAAATTGGTTTTGCAAAAGTCCACGTTTTCCCATATTCGCAGCGAAAAGGCACTCCTGCTGCTGATTTTGTAAATCAAATACCGACATCACAAAAAAGTATTCGTGCAAAGATAATGTCCGAAGCTGCTGAGGAATCACACCAAAAATTCCTGCAAAGCCAGTCAGGACTTACTTTTCCCGTACTTTTCGAGCGTGAAAAATCTGATAAAATCCCCCACGGTTACACGCCTAACTACACTTTGGTAAAAATTTTTACAAAAAATTTAGGAAAAAGTTTGCGTAATCAGATTTTTTATGTTAAAATAGAAAGGATAGAGAATGATTATTGTGTAGGCGAAATTATATCTGAGCAATGATCAGCTTAAAAGGTTGTCCGCAAAGCCATATAAAGTCAGCTTTTATCAATGCGGTTTAAAATCATCCCGCTGCTGATATAAAGCCGTCCCAAGGGGTAACGGGGTCACCAAATAAACAGAATTTAAGGAGCGTAAACTATGTCTGTATTTCGTATCTATGTTGAAAAGAAGCCTGAATTTGCTGTTGAAGCAAAGAATCTTCTTGCCGATGTCAAAACGGCTCTCAGACTTGATAAGCTGAGAAACATCAGGATCCTTAACCGTTATGACGCAGAAGGTCTTTCCGAAGCTGATTTCAAGCTTGCTATCGGAAATGTATTCTCCGAGCCTGCCGTTGACACCACAAGCGCAAAGCTTCCCGAACTCGGAGAGAACGAAAGTGTTTTTGCAGTTGAGTATCTCCCCGGTCAGTTCGACCAGAGAGCCGATTCCTGCGAGCAGTGTATTCAGATCCTCACTCAGGGTGAACGCTGCAAGATCAAAAATGCCAGGATCTACATCGTTGACGGTAAGCTTTCCGCAAGCGAAATGTCTGCGCTCAAAGCATATATCATCAACCCCGTAGAAAGTCGCGAAGCATCTCTTGATGAAGTTTCCACACTCGTTACCGAATATGATATCCCAACAGAGGTTGCAACTCTCGAAAACTTTATCTATCTCGGTGAAGCAGAACTTGTTGACTTTATTTCAAAGTACGGACTTGCAATGGATCTTGACGATATTAAATTCTGTCAGAAGTATTTCAAGGAAACCGAAAAGCGTGACCCAACTATCACAGAAATCCGTATGATCGATACATACTGGTCTGACCACTGCCGTCACACCACTTTCTCGACCATTATCGATAACGCTGAGATCAACGCTGACTATATCAAAAAGACTTATAACGAATACCTTAATGCAAGAGAAGAACTCGGCAGAACAAACAAGCCGATCACACTTATGGACATTGCAACGATTGCTGCAAAGAAGCTGAAAAAAGACGGTATTCTCAAAGATCTCGATGAATCCGAAGAAATCAACGCTTGTTCAGTTCAGATAAAGGTCGATGTTGACGGCGATCTTCAGGACTGGCTTCTTATGTTCAAGAACGAAACACATAACCACCCAACAGAGATCGAACCTTTCGGCGGCGCTGCAACCTGCCTCGGCGGAGCTATCCGTGACCCACTTTCGGGACGTTCCTATGTTTATCAGGCAATGCGTGTAACAGGCGCAGCTAATCCACTTGTTCCAGTTGAAGACACTATCCACGGCAAGCTTCCGCAGAGAAAAATTACTGTCGGTGCAGCAAACGGATACAGCTCTTACGGCAACCAGATCGGTCTTGCTACAGGTCACGTTTCCGAAGTTTATCACCCGGGATATGTTGCAAAGCGTCTTGAAATAGGTGCAGTTATCGCAGCAGCACCAAAGGACAACGTTATCCGTGAAGTCCCCGAACCGGGCGATGTAGTTATTCTCCTCGGCGGAAGAACAGGACGTGACGGCTGCGGCGGTGCAACAGGCTCTTCCAAGTCGCACACCGAAGCTTCACTCGAAACCTGCGGTGCAGAAGTTCAGAAGGGTAATCCTCCCGTTGAAAGAAAGCTCCAGAGATTGTTCAGAAATCCCGAAGTTACACACATGATAAGACGATGCAACGACTTCGGTGCAGGCGGTGTTTCCGTTGCTATCGGCGAACTCACAGACGGTCTTATCATAGACCTTAATGCTGTTCCAAAGAAATATGACGGTCTTGACGGTACAGAACTTGCAATTTCCGAGAGCCAGGAACGTATGGCTGTTGTTGTACGCAAGACTGACGCTGATAAATTTATTGCAGAAGCAGAAAAGGAAAACCTCGAAGCAACACTTGTTGCTGTTGTTACAGAAGAACCACGTCTTAAAATGAACTGGAACGATAAGACTATCGTTGACCTTTCAAGAGAATTCCTTAACTCGAACGGTGCAGAAAAGCATACCGATGTCGCTGTTCCGCTCCCTGTTACCTCACAGCTCAAAACTTACACAGACTGTGCAGACAGCTGGGAAGCTCTTATGACAAACCTCAATGTTTGCTCGCAGAAAGGACTTGTTGAACGTTTCGACTCAACTATCGGCGCAGGCACAGTTCTTATGCCTTACGGCGGTGCATATCAGCTCACACCAACTCAGGCAATGGCTGCAAAGATCCCTGTTCTCAAGGGAGAAACAAATACTTGCTCTATCATGGGCTGGGGCTTCAACCCGTATGTAAGCGATAAGAGCCCATACCACGGTGCAATTGCCGCTGTTATCGAATCCGTTGCAAAGGTCGTTGCAGCAGGCGGAAGCTACAAGAAATGCTGGCTCACATTCCAGGAATACTTTGAAAGAACTCAGAACAATCCTACACGCTGGGGCAGACCTTTTGCAGCACTTCTCGGTGCATACAAGGCACAGATAGAACTTGGCTGCGGCGCTATCGGCGGTAAGGACTCAATGTCAGGTACATTTGAGAACATTGACGTTCCTGCAACACTCGTTTCCTTTGCAGTTTCCACGGGTGACAGCAAGTCCATTATCTCACCTGAATTCAAAAAGGCAGGAAATAAGGTCATCCTCATCACCCCTGAATATGACGAAAATAATCTTCCTAAGTTTGAAAGCATTCGCAGCTGCTTTGAAAGAGTTGAAAAGCTTATCGCAGACGGAACTGCAGTTTCAGCTTGGGCAGTTGGTTTCGGCGGCGTTGCTGAAGCTGTTGCAAAGATGTCACTCGGCAACAGGATCGGTTTCCGCTTTGATAAGAAGCTTTCCGAAGATACACTCTTCTACTCCAAGTACGGCTCATTTGTAATTGAACTCAATGGTGATCCGTTCACAGTTGAAAATGTTATCGGTGAAACGATCAGCGAATACAAGATCGACTGCAAGGGTTACACAGTTGATATGGCAGCTCTTCAGAAGAAATGGGAAGACAAGCTTGAGCCTATATTCCCCTGCAATATCAAAACAACGGACAAGCCTGCAAAGGTATTTACCTATACAGCAACAGAAAGAGCAAAATCAAGTATTCACGTTGCTAAGCCTCGTGTTCTTATCCCTGTATTCCCGGGAACAAACTGTGAATACGATACTGCAAGAGTATTTGAACGTGCAGGTGCAGTTCCCGAGGTTGTAGTAATAAAGAACCTTTCGGCAGCAGCACTCGAAGACAGCGTTGCTTATGTTGAAAAGGCTATCAAGAACTCTCAGATCATTATGATCCCGGGCGGCTTCTCGGGCGGTGACGAGCCTGACGGTTCAGGTAAGTTCATCACAGCTTTCTTCCGCAACCCACGCATCAAGGACGCGGTTCATGACCTTATGGATAATCGTGACGGACTTATGCTCGGTATATGCAACGGCTTCCAGGCTCTTATCAAGCTTGGTCTTGTTCCGTTCGGACACATTGTTGATATGAAGGACGACTCCCCTACACTTACATTTAACACGATTGGCCGCCACCAGTCAATGATGGTAAACACAAGAATCGCTTCAAACAAATCGCCATGGCTTGCAGGCTGTGAAACAGGTGATATTCATAGAATTGCAATTTCACACGGCGAGGGACGTTTTGTTGCTTCAGAGGAGCTTATCAAACAGCTTGCTGATAATGGACAGATCGCAACTCAGTATGTTGACCTTGAGGGCAATCCAACAATGGATATCCGCTTCAATCCTAATACTTCAATTGACGCAATCGAGGGCATCACATCACCCGACGGACGTATCCTCGGTAAAATGGGACACAGCGAACGTATCGGCCGTGACATCTCCAAGAACGTTTCGGGCGAAAAGGATCAGAAGATCTTTGAAAGCGGCGTTGCTTACTTTGGCTAATATATCTGCATAGATAAAAAAAGACTGACTGTTTTAATTAACAGCCAGTCTTTTTTTATCTAAAATATTTAGCTTCGCTAAAATCTATCGAGTGAGTTATCGGATCATAAATCAAATCTGTTACATTATCGGGATATATAAAATATTCATTTCCATAACAAATCGGAATGAATTCGTATGAATCGATTATGGTTTGTTCCGCATTGGTGTAAAGCTCAGTAGCCTTACCAAGATTCTCAGCTTTTGAAATTTGTGCCACTGCTCCTGCAACAGCATACCTTGTATTTGGAGTGATTAAATCATTATTAGATGAAAAATAATCGAAAAATCCGCTTGCTGTCCCGCTTTCCGATTGTATCTCGACTAAAGCAATATCATAAGTTCCGTTTGAAAGCTTTAGCTGATATTCATTCTCGGACACTACCTCAACGCCGCAGTAAAATTCAAGATTTTGCTGCCATTGTTCTGTGATGCCTGAAATAAGTGTCGGTTCTCCGAAACTTTCCGGTACAGTTATCTTTAATCCATCGATTGAAACATAATTATTTGCTTTAAGTTCGCTGTTCCATAGTGACAAGGCTTTTCCCTTGTCATATAAATTTAACCCTTCATCGGAAACCAACTCACGATATTTTCTTCCGGCAACAGATATTCCCGCGGGAATAATTCCGCTGCCAGATACATAATCGGGATTTTGCGATTCAACTCTGACGAATGATGAGGAAAGAGCTTCTCTTATCGATTTTGAAGCAAGATATTTGGAATTAGTATTGAATATCAAACCATAGGTCTTGGTAGCATAGCTCTCATACTGATTTTTCACAAAAGCTTTTTTATCATAATTTGAAACAACTGTACAGTCGATATCTCCTGCCGTAAATTCTGACATATTCGTATCAGTACCGCTTTTTATAAAGAAATTCAAGCTGTATGGATATGTAAAATAATTTTCGGAATTCGACTTATTTCGCCGCAGTATCATATAGTTATTATCCCAATACGGGTCATAATTCCACTCTTTGAGATAAAACGCTCCATTCGAAGCCGTAGTTTCTGCAGATAAGCCGTATCTTCCCTTTGTAAACTCAAAAAAGGCTTTGCTGCAAGGTTTTGCGCCTGTTAATGTAAGCTTTTCCAAAAAATCAAAGCTTGGATATTCAAGTTCGATCTGTAAAGTGTCATCACTTGTCGCAGTTACGCCCAGTTTGTCCTTTGAAAGGCTACCCTTTGACACTGCTTCTGCGTTTTTAATGCATAGAAAATCGTTAATATATGGTGAGAAAAGCGCTTTGCTGTCATAGATACGCTGAAACGCAAAAACAAAATCCTCAGCTGTAAGTTTTCCAGTATAATCGGCTGCCGATTCCCAGTAAATATCATCTTTAAGTTCAAAAGTATAAACCAGACCGTCATCGGAAATTGTATAGCTTTTTGCCACATCCGGCTGAATACTGCCGTCCGAGCCTTTTTTTACAAGTCCGCTCATAATGTTTTCGATAACCATTATTGATGACTCATCACTTGCAAGCTGTGGGTCAAGATTCTGCGGATTGCTCGATAAATTGTATTTAAAAGTATGCCCTGAACCGTCATCTTCTTCACAGCCTGTAAAAATTGTCAGAACATTCAGGATCATTACAGCTGTTATCAAGATATTCCAAAATCTTCGCTTTACCAATTGAAAACTACTCCCTTAAACAAATTCTTCTATAATAATATCATTTAATTGAAGAATTTGCAATACTATTTTCCCAAAAGCATAAAAAAGCCGCTTGGAAATTCGATCCAAGCGGCAATTTTTAGCTTATATTGAGATTACTTAGTGCCAGCCATGCTTGCAACTTCTTCTGCGAAGTTGTCAACCTTCTTCTCAACGCCTTCGCCTCTCTCGAAACGAACATAATCAACAACCTTGATTGAGCCGCCGAGAGTCTTAGCTGCGTTATCAACATACTGCTTAACAGTCATCTTGTCGTCCTTAACGAATGCCTGATCGAGGAGGCAGTTTTCAGAATAATACTTGCCAACCTTACCTTCAGCGATCTTAGCCTTTACCTGTTCAGGCTTGGAAGCCATCTTAGGATCTTCAGCCATCTGAGCCATGATGATAGTCTTTTCGTTTTCGAGTACAGCAGCAGGTACAGATGCTTCATCAAGGTATGCAGGGTTCATAGCTGCAACCTGAAGTGCGCAGTCCTTACCAACTTCAAATACCTTATCAGCAGGAAGGTCAGTATCAAGCTTAACCATTACGCCGATGCTTCCACCGCCGTGAACATAAGGAACAAGTGTACCCTCAAATCTCTGGAAACGACGGATAACCATATTTTCTCTGATCTTGATGAAGAGATCCTGAAGAGTTTCTTCAACAGTCTTGTCGCCGCCGCTGATAACTGTTGCCTTGAGAGCGTCAACATCAGCAGGGTTCTTTTCGATTACAGTCTTAGCAACTGCTGCAACGAATGCCTTGAATTCATCATTATTAGCAGCGAAGTCTGTTTCAATGTTTACTTCAACAACAGCACCAACGTTGCCTTCAACAACAGAAGTTACGATACCTTCTGCAGCAACTCTGCCGCTCTTCTTAGCCTGTGTAGCAAGACCCTTTTCACGAAGAATGGTAACAGCCTTTTCTGTGTCGCCATCTGCTTCTTCAAGAGCTTTCTTACAATCCATCATACCAACGCCGGTAGCTTTCATAAGGTCTTTGATTTCTGCAATAGATGCCTTTGCCATTTTAATTCCTCCAAATATTTATAGTATAACCGTTTACGGTCAAATAATCTAATTAGGGCAGACATAATTATAAATTGTGTCTGCCCGAAAATGCGGAATAAATTATTCAGCAGCTGCTTCTTCGTCCTTTTCTTCAGCAGCAACAGCTTCCTGTGTACCCTGTCTGCCTTCGATGATAGCGTCAGCCATAGCACCAGCAATAAGCTTTACAGCTCTGATAGCATCATCGTTACCGGGAATTACATAGTCAACATCGTCAGGATCACAGTTTGTGTCAACGATTGCAACTACAGGGATACCGAGCTTCTTAGCTTCGGAAACAGCGATCTTTTCCTTGCGAGGATCAACTACGAAAAGCGCACCGGGGAGCTTATCCATTGTCTTGATACCGCCGAGGAACTTTTCGAGCTTCTCGATCTCGAGTTCGAGCTTAACAACTTCCTTCTTAGGGAGAAGGTTGAATGTTCCGTCTTCCTGCATCTGGTGGAGCTGTTCAAGTCTCTTGATTCTTCTCTGAATTGTCTTGAAGTTGGTCATCATACCGCCGAGCCATCTTGCGTTTACATAATGAACATTAGCTCTGATAGCTTCTTCCTTTACGGAATCAGCAGCCTGCTTCTTAGTTCCTACGAAAAGAACTGTGTCACCGTTTGCAGCAACTTCACGAACAAAATTGTAAGCTTCGTCAAGCTTCTTTACAGTCTTCTGAAGATCGATAATGTAAATACCGTTTCTTTCTGTAAAGATGTAAGGTGCCATTTTAGGGTTCCATCTTCTTGTCTGGTGACCGAAATGTACGCCAGCTTCAAGAAGCTGCTTCATTGATACTACGCCCATGATTTTTTCCTCCATATTGGTTTTTAAATTTTATAACCTCCGCCCGACTTAGCTTAACATAAACTCGGATATTCTCCAAGCACCAACCGTTAAAAGTACGAACGTGCGAATTACTTAAATATTATATCATATTCTTTCCCAAATTACAATACGATACGCATTATTTATTTGCACAAACTTTTCACTTTCACATCAATCGTTTTTGGTGATATTGTTTCATTAGTCGAAACAAGAATCGTATCCGTTCCTATTATCTCAATATCGCGGCATTTTATGACCACATCGTCATCTCTTCCCCAAAATCCGAAGAAACGTCCTCTGCCGTATATCACAAGTGATTTTACTGTAAGACTCTCCGCATCGAATTCAATGTCATCAACGTAGCCGATCTTGCTGCCTGAGCGAATATTTATTACTTCCTTGTTTCGTATATCATTTAAAGTGTATTTCATTTCGCACGACCTTTCCATACTTTATATAATAGTATGGAAAGGACTGCTTGTTCTATGCTTATTTCAGCTCAATTATTGTAACACCGTCTTCTCCCTCACCGAACAGTCCGGGACGGAAACTCTTTACAGACGGATGCGATTTAAGGCGCTTCTGTATTCCCGCACGGAGAACTCCCGTTCCCTTTCCATGAATAACAGTAATGATACCTGCACCTGAAAGAACAGCATTGTCGATGAACATATCAAGTTCGTGAATGCCTTCATCAACAGCACAGCCACGAATATCAAGTTCAAGCGACGGCTTTCTCTGAAGCTTGCTCTGAATTCCCGCTTTTGATACTCTCTTGTTCTGAACAGTTACCTTTGGTTCGTTTTCGATAAGTCTTAACTTGCTGACATTGACCTTTGTTTTCATAATTCCAGCCTGAACAAAAACATTTCCGCTGCTGTCGGGGTCGCTTGCAAGAATACCCGTTTTATCGATATCAAAAATAAGAACTTTGTCGCCACGTTTCAACGGACGTGGGAGCTTATATTCCTTGCGTTCACGCTGCTGAACGGGATTTGCCGTATCATACATCTTGCTCATTGCAGATTTCTGACGGGATTTTGCACTCGCAAGGTCAGCTTTGTTCTGCTGTTTGCGCATATCTTCAAGCTGACCGAGAAGCTCATCAGACTGCATACGGCAACTTTCAACGATTCGCATAGCCTGAACTCTTGCCTTTTCAAGCTCCCCTGCTTTTTTCTCATTAAGCTCATCAAGTTCCTTTTCAAGCTGAGCTGTTTTTTCAGCCTGCTCATTTTTGAGCTTTGTAAGTTCTTTGTTCTGATTTTCAAGGTCAATTCGTGCTTTTTCAAGATTTGCAACAACTTCTTCAAAGCGCTGATTTTCCGATGAAACAAGCGATTTTGCACGATCGATTATATTTTGCGGAACGCCAAGCTTTGACGAAATAGAAAAAGCGTTCGATTTACCCGGCGAACCGATTATAAGCCGATATGTCGGCTGCATCGTTGCGGTATCAAATTCACACGAAGCATTTTCAATACCCTTTGTTTCAATAGCAAAAAGCTTCAATTCCTGATAATGCGTTGTAACAAGAAGCTTTGCTCCCTTAGCTATCATATCTTCAATGATAGAAACAGCAAGCGCAGCACCCTCAACAGGGTCAGTACCCGAACCGAGCTCATCAAGAAGTATGAGCGAATGGTCATCAGCCGCTTCAAGTATCTTTACAACGCTGCTCATGTGTGACGAGAAAGTCGAAAGGCTCTGTTCGATGCTCTGCTGATCGCCGATATTTACAAGAATATGTTCAAATACTGAAACTCGGCTGCCGTCCGATGCAGGTATCATAAGTCCGCACATAGCCATAGCAGTAAGAAGTCCCGTTGTTTTAAGGATAACCGTCTTACCGCCCGTATTAGGGCCTGTAACAATAAGTGCCTGATAGACCTCGCCAAGCTTTATATCGACAGGAACGACCTTATCCGCAGCAATAAGCGGATGACGTGCCTTTTTAAGGTCGGTAATGCCGTCATCGGAAATTGCAGGGATACAACCTCTCATTTTTGCACCAAGATTAGCCTTAGCGAAATACAAATTAAGCTCCGCACAAGTTTCATAGTCAGCAGAAAGCGACTCTGCACAGTAAGAACAATCACCCGAAAGCTCCGCAATAATGCGCTCTATCTCTTCTTTTTCACGGCTTTTGAGAATTTTGATATCATTGTTAGCTTCAACGACCGACATAGGCTCAATGAAGTATGTTGAACCCGTTGCAGATGTTGCGTGAACCAATCCCGGCACATTTCCCTTATGTTCCGCCTTTACAGGAAGAACATAACGCCCGTCACGGATAGTAACGATATTTTCCTGCAAGGATTTCTGAACCTCGGAATTGCGCACAAGCTTGTCAAGGCTTTCTCTGATCTTAACACCAGCCTGTGCAATCTTTCTTCTGATATCCGCAAGCTCATGGCTTGCCATATCGGATATCTCATCTTCGGAAAGGATAGAGTTCTTGATCTTGTCTTCAAGAAAACTATTCGGTGAAAGCGATGAAAACAGCTCACAAAGAGTTGTATCCTTTTCTTCAACGGATTTATACCAATCAGAAATTATTCTTACCTGATAAAGCATCTGACCGATGTCGATAAGCTCACGGAGTGAAAGACTTGCACCTGATGAAGCTCTGCGAAGCGAACCTCTTATATCCTTGAACGCCGTAAAACCGGGAGTGCCATATTTTACGGAAAGCTCAAATGCATCCTCGGTTTTCTTCATCTCTTTTTTTACTTTTTCAAGATCTGTGCATGGTGAAAGAGCCAATGCCATTTCTTTCGTGTGTGAATTGGACGCTTCGTCCGAAAGCATCTCTAAAATTTTATGTAATTCAAGTGACTTATAGTAGTTATTCATGATGTTTGACCTTTCTCAAAGGGGTTGCATATCTCATGGTAATAATTAAGCGATCTGAACGTTCTGCCAAACTGTGTATAAATGTATTTTTCCGTAACTTCATTTACTTTAGCCAAAGCTTTGTCCGAGATGCGGAAATTAAACAGCTTATCTATCGGCGAAAGCGCAATATGCTGAAGTGCTTCAAACTCAGAGTGAGTAAGCTTTACACGATAGTAGCTTTCTTCAAGTTCTTTTTCATGAAAATGATATTCGCAGTAAAAGCGTGACTTGTCGATAATAAAATACATCGGGTCAGCTTCATAATCATAGCATATACGACAGCCGATAAGCTGCGGAACAAGACCTATTTCCGTAACGAACCGAAGTTCAAAAACACTTTTGATGAATTCGCAGCTTCGCTGATCTGTATTAAGAAAATACAGACAATTGAGCATAAGCCGCATTATATCGTGTTCATGTTTTCTGCTCGTTGCAAGTACAGCATGACGCGCAAGTTCACCGAAATAACAGACAAGCGAAAGCTTTTTTATATCAAACCTCAGATTATAAAAATCGTGCTTTACTTCGCTGCTGTCAAGATAATATTTGTCGTTGCTCATTCTAAGACAAAACGTTGAATAGGCAAAAAGCTGCGTTGCGGCATGGTTCTTTGAAGTTATCTTCTTTGAGCCTTTCGCTGAAACTTCAAGCGTTCCATAGTTTTCGGTGAGTATGCTTATATATTTGTCATTCTCACCGACGCATCTTTCAAGGACAACTATCCCGTCAACCGTCAGCATTGATGCCATATTCTTTCATCTCGCTTTCATTTGCGCAGATAGCGTATTATCCGATATCTGACCGCAAAAATGCGGTTCTTCGGCGGATATGCCTGAATAACCATATTCCGCAGAATTGCCGCACTTGTAAATTCCTTTATATTTTAAATAGTCAGCAATATTGCCGCTCCTGGTAAATTCGTCCCAAAGTATATCTTTTTCATCATTCATAATACAGCCCCGCTTTCGGAAAACTACATTATGATTATGCCCTTCCGGAACTTAATTATCAGAGGTATTATTTGAAAGTCCGAAGCTTCTTATCATAGCTTCGCTGTTGCGCCAGTCTTCCTTGACCTTTACCCAGCACTGGAGATTTACTTTTATCTCAAAAAATTTTTCAAGGTCTTCACGGGCATACTGTCCGATCTTTTTGAGCATTGCACCGTGCTTTCCGATTATCATTCCCTTGTGCGAATCTCTTTCACAGTAGATAACAGCTGAAATGTCAAGTATATCTTCACCCGAAGAATCAGTTCTTTCACTCATCTGCTCAACTGTAACGGCAATGCCGTGAGGAACTTCATCGTGCATAAGGCGAAGAATCTTTTCACGGATAATTTCAGCCGCAAGCACACGTTCAGGCTGATCTGTGAACGAATCATCAGGGAAATAATGCGGACCTTCGGCAGCGTATTTCTTGGTTTCTTCCCATACGATATCTATGCCGTCATTACGTACAACACTTATGGGAATAACGCTCTTGAAATCATACAAAGCCGAAAATTCAGCTATCTTTAAAGCGACTTTTTCCTTGTCGGGAAGCAGATCTATCTTGTTAAGTATGAGAATAACATTATCCTTTTTGTGAAAACTGTTTATTATCCTCTTGTCAATGTCATTAATGGCTTTTGAAGCATCTGCTACCATAAGTATAAGGTCTACATCGGTAACGGAATCCTTGACAGCCTTGTTCATACTTTCTCCAAGCTTGTTCTTGGCTTTCTGTACACCCGGAGTATCCATAAAAACATACTGTGCTTCGTTTTCCGTAACAATGCCCGTGATCCTTGTACGCGTTGTCTGTGGCTTGGAGCTTATAGCAGCGATCTTCTCCCCTACAAGTGCATTCAGAAGTGAAGATTTACCCGCATTTGCGCGTCCTACGATAGTGATAAACTCAATTTTTGTATTCATAACCCGTTCCTTTATCATTCGCCGTCATTTACAAAAGTAGCATCTCTTGAAATACCGAGCGAATCAAGAATGATCTCTTCCTTTTCGTGCATCTTGGCAGCATCGAGCGGTGAAGTTTCGTGGTCGTATCCAAGAAGATGAAGCATTGAATGTACAGTGAGGAAACCAACTTCCCTTTCAAGGGAATGGCCGTAAATATGTGCCTGCTTTACAGCAGTTTCCATAGAAATAACTACATCTCCGAGCAGATATGCGCCTGTTTCATTATTGAGATCGTAAACGCCGTTTTCGCCCAAAGGGAATGAAAGAACATCGGTCGATTTATCCTTGTTTCTGTAAACACGGTTGAGCTTGCGTATCTCTGCGTTATTGACAAAAGAAACGCTTACCTCGGCAGCACCGGGGAATTTTTCCGTAGTCAAAACAGCCTGACAGCACTTTCTTACAAGAAGTCTAAGACCTACGGGGATCTTTACTTCACGCTGATTATTTCTTATCATTACCTTAACCTTTGCCATAAAAATCATTTCCTTTCTGTATTTCTTTCCCTTTTCTGTTCGCTTGCCTTTTCATAAGCCTTGATAATATCCTGTACAAGCTTATGACGGACAACGTCTTTTTCTGTAAAATGCATTACTGCAATATCATCAACATTTTTTAGTATCCTCATCGCATCGATAAGTCCCGATTTATTGCTGTCGGGTAAGTCTATCTGAGTAATATCACCCGTTATGACCATTTTGCTGTTGAAGCCAAGTCTTGTAAGGAACATTTTTATCTGTTCACGGGTGGTATTCTGTGCTTCGTCAAGAATTATGAACGAATCATCGAGCGTTCGTCCTCGCATATATGCAAGCGGAGCAACCTCTATCGTCCCCTTTTCCATGTGTTTTGCAAAAGTATCTGCGCCAAACATATCAAACAACGCATCATACAGCGGTCTTAAATACGGATCAACTTTGTTCTGAAGATCACCGGGAAGAAAGCCAAGCTTCTCACCTGCTTCAACAGCAGGTCTTGTGAGTATTATCTTGTTTACTTCATGCGCCTTAAAAGCTTTGACCGCCATTGCCACTGCAAGATAAGTCTTACCCGTTCCCGCAGGACCGACACCCATAACAATAGTGTTTTTTTCAATAGCTTTTACATAGTTTTTCTGACCGAGTGTTTTAGCCTTAACGACTTTTCCGCCCGATGTAACACATATACCGCCGTCCGCAAGCTTTACCGCCTGCTCCGACTCGCCCTCATCAACAAGAGAACTTACATATCTAATGCTTTGTTCGTTTATCGTTTCACCTTTTTTTATAAGGTCAAGCATAGTTTTAACGGCAGATTCCGCACGGCGCACACCGTCTTCCTCACCGCTTATCCGTATATCCGTTCCTCGGCTGAGAACAGCAACGCCGTACTGCCGCTGGATAAAATTTATATTTTCATCGAAACTCCCGAAAAGTGCGCTTATCTCGTCAACATTGCTGACCTGAATAATACGCTCTGCCATAAAGTCACCTCAGATAGAATAATTTTTTCGCCATTATTTATTTTAACACAAAAAATAATAAAATAAAAGTATGAAAAATTAATATTTTAACATTTGATAAATTTTTGAACCGTTTAAAGTGCCACTACCTCAGCAAGCTCGCTTACATTTTTGGCAATATAATCCGCCCCGGCATCAAGCAGCTCGGGATAAGAACCATATCCGTAAAGAACGCCTGCCGTTTTTATGCCATTTTCCCTTGCACCGATAACATCAAACTTTCTGTCGCCGACCATAAGAATTCTTGACGGATCATCAATACCTATCTCTTTCATTGCATAAGCAATAACTTCGGATTTCTTGACGATCTTCTCATCAAATGATGCTCCTGCAATGTATTCAAACATCTGTGACATATGAAGATGCTGAACTATTCTTCTTGCAAAAAGCTCAGGCTTTGATGTTGCGATAACAGCCTTTCGCCCCGTGTTTTCAATAAACGAAAGCAGTTTATCCACTCTCTTGTACGGCCAGCAGCGAAGAATTCCTCGGCTCTCATAATAAACTCTGTAGTAAGAGATCGCTTTTTCGGCTTCTTCGTCCGAAAATCCATAATAATACATAAACGAATCTTTAAGAGGAGGTCCTACAAATACTTTGAGCGCACTCAATTCTTTTTCAATTATCCCCATTTTCTTTAAGGCATACTGAACGGACAGAGTTATTCCGTCGCCTGAATCTATCATTGTTCCATCAAGGTCAAAAAATATATAATCGAATTGTCCCATGATCGATCTCCCGAGTACCGGCATTTCATCGGTATTTTTATAAATATAAACAAATTATATCACAACAAGTTGATTTTTTCAAGAAAAATCGCTGTTAAATCGTACATTATCCTCTATATTTTCATTTTTCGGCAAAATTGGTGTTATTTCTTGCAATTCTTTATGTAAAATGGTATAATAAAAGCATCGAAAATTCGTCCGATATAACTTATTGAAACGGAAGTGATATCTTGACACAGCCAAAACAGCACCTAAAACTTTTATATATCGCGAAAATGCTGTATGAAAAAACTGACGAAGAACACCCTATCTCCATTGCAGAAATGATACAGGGCCTTGCCGAAGCAGGTATAAAAGCGGAGCGAAAATCTGTTTACAGTGATATCGAAGCCCTTAAAGAATTCGGTCTTGACATTATTACCGTAAAAGGCCAATGCAACCGTTACTATATTGCAAGCAGGCAGTTTGAACTGCCAGAGCTGAAGCTTCTCGCCGATGCGGTTTGTTCCGCTAAATTTTTGACAGAAAAGAAATCGGAGCTACTCCTGCATAAAATCGAATCGCTCGCAGGTGTCCATGAGGGTATGCTCATCGAACGTCAGGTAATGGTCGTTGACCGAGTTAAGTCGATGAACGAACAGATCTACATAAACGTTGACGCTATCCACAAAGCCATAAATGAGGGCAAACAGATCTCATTCCGTTATTTTGATTACAACACTAACAAGCAAAAAGTCTACCGCGAGGGCGAAAGAGTTTGTTCCCCCTGTGCACTGACTTGGAATGATGAAAAATACTACCTTGTTTCCTACTATCTCAAATATCCCGAAAACTACACAAATTTCCGAGTTGACCGTATGTCAAATATAAAAATACTCGATGAACCTGTGCTACGATCTCCCCAAGAGCTGAACATTTCCGAATATCTCAATTCTACTTTTTCGATGTTCAGCGGAGATACCGTCGAAGCTGTGCTGAAATTCGATAAAAAGCTCATAAATCCCGTTATAGACCGATTTGGAATAAATGCTGATATTGTAAACCTTGATATCGATCATTTTAAAATAAAGGTAAATATCAAAGCTCAGCCGCCGTTTTTTGCATGGCTTTTCCAGTTTGGAAAATCGGCTTCAATAATCTCGCCCAAATCGCTTAAAGAAGACTATAAAAAAATGCTCACCGAAGTTATTTCAAACTTTGATGAATAAGAAAGAGGTATAAATTTATGGAAAGCAGAACAGAACTCGCTGTAGAACGCAAAAATAAAGGCTATAACTGTGCTCAGGCTGTTGCCTGCACATACTGCGACCTTGTCGGTCTGAGCGAAGAAACAATGTATAAAATAATGGAGGGCTTCGGCTCGGGTTTCGGTACTACCGAGGGCACTTGCGGTGCAATAACAGGTGCAGTAGCACTCGCAGGTATGAAAAACAGCACCGCCGACCTTGAAAAGAACAGTTCAAAGGGTTCAACAGCCAAAATCTCCAGAGAAATAATGTCGCGCTTTAAAGAAGCCGCTGGCGGAACTATCTGCCGCGTTCTCAAAGGCATCGATACAAAGATCGTTCTCCATTCCTGCAATGACTGCGTTCTTGATGCCGCCAAAATAGTTGAGGAAGTTGTTTTTCCCGAAAAATTCAACTGATTTTTCTGAGTTGTAATAAAATAAAGGAAAAAATCTGCGCCGAAATCCAATATATTCGGGATCGTCGGCTTGATTTTTTCTAAATTTTAATGGTGTTTAGTATAAAATCCTTTTATCTAAAAATAATATTTACATATTTGATATGAAAGGATCATTTTATGGAACAGATAGCTTTTTTTGATACGAAGCCTTATGATAAAGAATGGTTTCTGAAATATGGTACAAACTATAAATTCAAATTCTTTGAAAGCAAGCTCACTCCCGACAGTGCCGAACTCGCCAAAGGCTGCAAAGCTGTGATCGCATTTGTAAATGATACGATCGATAAAAACACTATCGATGTGCTTTGCAGTGTTGGCGTTGAACTTGTGGCATTGCGCTGTGCAGGCTTTAACAACGTTGACCTGAAATATGCCAAAAACAAGATAAACGTTGTCCGCGTACCAACATACTCCCCTTACGCCGTTGCCGAACACGCTATGGCAATGCTGCTCACGCTGAACCGAAAGATACACAAGGCCTACAACCGAACAAGAGAATTCAATTTCAGCCTTAACGGTCTTACGGGTTTTGACCTTTACGGAAAAACAGCTGGCATAATCGGAACGGGACAGATCGGCTGCATCTTTATGAATATATGCAAAGGCTTCGGAATGAATGTCGTTGCGTATGACCCATACCCTAAAAAGGACTCCGACATAAACTACGTTTCGCTCGATGACCTGCTCGGACAAAGCAGTATAATATCTCTCCATTGTCCGCTCACGCCCGAAACGAAGTTCATCATCAACGAAAAAAACATCAAAAAGATGAAAGACGGAGCTTTTATCGTCAATACTTCCAGAGGAAAGCTTATCGACAGCGGCGCGCTTATTTCAGCACTTAAATCCGGAAAATTAGGCGGCGCTTGTCTTGATGTTTATGAAGAAGAAACATCATTTTTCTTTGAAGATTGGTCTGGCGAAGTAATTGACGACGATGAACTTTCCGTCCTCGTTTCAATGCCGAATGTTATCATCACCTCTCATCAGGCTTTTCTCACAAAAGAAGCTTTGCAGAAGATAGCAGAGGTAACGGTCTATAACCTCGATCAATTTTTCAGTGGAAAACCGCTTGATAATATTGTCGAATATACAAAATGATGCCCAAAGGCGCAAGGTTCTCCCTGCGCCTTTTTTTGTCAGCTTGCCTGCTTCATTTGTTCATACATTGTATCGGCAAAAACAGCATAGCCCTTTGTCGGATTATTTATAAAAACGTGTGTTACTGCACCAACTATCTTTCCGTCTTGGATAATTGGACTTCCGCTCATTCCCTGAACAATGCCACCTGCTTCACGAAGCAGACGTTCATCGGTCACTCTTATTACCATATCACGGGAGTCCTCATTTCCCGAATGATCTATCTTTTCAATAGTTATTTCATAACGTTGAGGACGTGTTCCGCTTATGGTAGTGTAAATGTATGCTTTTCCCGTTTTTATCTCGCTGTTTAATCCGAGCGGAATAGCCTCATTTACACCAGAGAAATCATCGAGCGTCCCAAATAATCCCACTGTTGTATTATCGGTAAGCGTTCCCATAGAAAAAGACGAAACAAATCCTCCCACAAGTTCACCTGGGAAACCCGATTTTCCCTTTTTCACTCCGCTTATAGAGACCTTTACCACTTCGCCCGAATCAAGAGGCATAAGATTGCCTGTGTCTATATCACAAACAGGGTGTCCAAGTCCGCCGAACTGTTTTGTCTCGGGATCATAAAAAGTCATTGTTCCTATACCTGCCGAGCTGTCACGTACCCATATTCCTGCACGGTAACTGTCGTCCGTGCTTGATATCTGCGGACAAAGCCACGCTGTAAATTCTCTCTCATTTCGTACCGCACTTACTTTAAGTGGTTTTCCACCGCTTGATGAAATGATATCCTCAACATCTTCATTTGATGAAACCTCTATTCCGTCAATGTTCTTTATTATATCTCCTGATTTAAGTCCGCAGCTTTCCCCCGGTGATATATAACCATTCTCCGTTTCAAAGCCGCTTACTTCAACGACAATAACACCGTCTGTCAGCAGCTTTATCCCAAATGGCTCTCCGCACGGAATAAGAACAGGCGTTTCAACAGGGAAAATATTGACCACTTTTATCGGGATAAGTCCAAGAAGTTTCAGCTCCGCCTGCTCTGCGGCTTCACTGTCGATTTCAGTCAGATCGGTTTGCGAATTTGAACAGGGAACTGCATCTAACATAGCCGAGATATTCATTTTTCCGCCTTTGGTGATATAGTAATCATTTGGCAGAGTTTTGTTGAGGTATATTATAAATGCCGCTAAAGATAATATAACAGCAAATATGCAAAAAACAATGCTTTTTATAAGTTCCTGCATTTTTATTTTCCTTTCTTTTCTTTCGTAACAGTATTTGGCTTTATTAAAATTGTTCTTTGCACATATAACAAAGCCGAACACTTATTCCCGAATTTTCCGTTTTCGACTCTCGCCGAGCTGTTATTACTATTCACATTTTGAAGCTTTTTATAAATTCTAATTATATGTTATTTTAAAGCCAAGCCTGCAAAAATAATGTAAAAATAAAGAATTTTAAAAAATTACCCTTGAATGTTCTTTAAGAGTATGCTATAATGAAAACGTTATTACAAAATTGACACGGAGGAGTTTTTACGAAAAAAATTTCCAAGATCACATTCATTTTAGCGGTAATTGCGGAAGTAATATGCTGTCTTGTTCTTAATACCCTCGGCGGTGCTGCTTTCATTATGAACGGTTATGAAAAATGCGGTATTGCACTTTTCGCAAGCACGGTACTTCTTGTTGCCGCACTTGTTTTTATAAAATTCAAAAAATCACTTATACCGCTTATATTGACTATTTTGGGCTCGGCTTGCTACATCTATACGCTTGCTGTTATTGAAGCAATACCAAACGCAAAAATACCTAAGGAATATACAGAGGCTCTTTCAGCCAAGCATTTTCCGACCATTTCGGTCACTGTGCTTCTTATCCTGCTGATAATTTTTAACTTCTTCCGTGAGGAAGCTGTTCAGAAACGTTTGGAGAAAAGAAACGCCCGAAAAGCTGAAAGAGAACGCAGCCTTAATGATGACGAAAAAATACTTTGACTTATACTGATTTTTAAACTGAAAGTATACAAAAAATCAAGCAAAAGCTCGCAGCTGTTAAAAACAGCTTGATGTTGAAAACAGCTTCATATGGCTTTTGCGCCGATTTTTTCTACACTTTGATCAAAATTTAGTATTATACTGGAGGAATAGATTTGAACGTAACTATAAAAGACGTTGCCAAAGCCGCAGGCGTTTCCGTTGCGACTGTTTCAAGAGTGCTTAACAAAAGCGCTACCGTTTCCGAAGCCGCCGCAGAGCAGGTAAACAACGCCATAAAAGAGCTTGGCTACAACCCAAATTTTCTCGGAAGAAACCTCCGCAAATGTGAAACCAATGTTATTCTTGCAATACTTCCCTCTACAGAACATTCGTTTTATAACGAAATAATAAAAGGTATGCAGAGTGCCGCTTCCGAAAACGGCTATGATATACTCCTTTGCACTTCAAACAGCTCACATTCCACGGAAACAAGAATGCTCGGTATGCTTTACAACAGAACTGTTGACGCTGCTGTAATGCTCGGAACTCAGCTTTCCGCTGAAGAGCTCAATGAGCTTAATGAAAAGCATTATATTGCTATCTGCTGCGAGCGTGTTGAGGGCGCAAATGTTCTCACCGTTACTGTTGACGATGAAAGCGGAGCTTATACAGCTGTAAAGAATCTTATTTCACTCGGCCACAGAAAGATCGCCATTGTTTCTACCGAAGGAATGGCTCGTTCTTCAAAAGACAGAGAACACGGCTATATAAAGGCTTTGAACGAATTTGATATTCCCGTAAGAGAAGAATATATCTATCGCGGAACATACGACCCATACAACGGTGGAAAGGCATTCGAGCAGTTTATGGCTCTCCCGGAGCCTCCAACGGCTATCTTCTGCATTTCCGATCTTCTTGCGGCAGGAACGATGAAAAAAGCAATTTCAAGCGGCTACAAGATTGGGGAAGATATTTCCGTCTGCGGATTTGATAATATCCAGATGTGTGAACTTTACAATCCGGGCATCACGACAATTGAACAACCTGCATTTGAGATTGGCAAAACAGTCATAAACGAGCTCGTACAAAACATAAAGCAAAATCAGAAAAAAGGCAGACACATAAAGCTGAATTACAGACTTATTCAGCGAGAATCCGTTCAGAAAGCAAAATAAAAAAAAACACAGTTTACTTTTTAAAACCAAAAAGTAAACTGTGTTTTTTTATATGCTGAGATACTTATTCAGCTTTTTCATCATTATTGTTTCTGATAACAAAAAAAGCTTGTTTTACGGAGGAAACTCCCGTTACTCTAATCTTCGTATTGTTCCTGTCAATGAGTTTCATTGACTGCTTTGGGATAATGCAATGCTCGAAACCAAGGCGCTCCGCTTCACGGATCCGCTGAGGGATATTTGCCACACTTCGTATTTCTCCGCCAAGTCCGATCTCGCCGAAAGCTATCATTTTTTTGTCGAGTACGGTATCATAGAAACCGCTGTACAGCGCCAGTGCGACCGATAAGTCGCCTGCCGTTTCATCAAGTCGGAAACCACCGACAACATTCAGAAAAACATCGAGCGTTCCGAAGAACATTCCCGCACGTTTTTCAAGGACTGCGATTATCATTGCAAGGCGGTTGTAGTCAAAGCCTGTGACTGTTCTTCTCGGGGCGGAAAAGCCGCTTTTTGTGACAAGCGCCTGAACTTCGGCAAGTATCGGTCGGCTGCCCTCCATTATGCAGGCAACGCAGCAGCCCGAAACTCCCTCGGGTCTGCCCGAAAGCAGCATTGCAGACGGATTTTCGACCTCTTCAAGTCCAGAATTGCCCATTTCAAAAACGCCTATCTCATTAGTTGAGCCGTAACGGTTTTTTACAGCACGGAGAAGTCGGTAGCTGAGGTGTCTTTCTCCTTCAAAATATAGAACTGCGTCAACGATATGCTCCATTACCTTTGGACCTGCGATAGCGCCGTCCTTATTTACATGGCTGACAATAAATATCGGTATTTCCTCGGATTTTGCCGTTCGCATAAACAGATTTGTACACTCCCTGACCTGCGAAATGCTGCCCGATGTGCTGTTTATCTCGCTCAAAGTCATTGTTTGAATAGAGTCGATTATTGCAATATCGGGTTTGCTCGATATTATCGTATCGGAGGTCGCACCTGCATCATTTGTCGATAAAATGTACAGATTCGGGGTATCAACGCCCAGTCGTGCGGCACGGAGCTTTATCTGACGTACACTTTCTTCTCCCGAAATATACAGTATCGAATGTTCCTCGCCGAGATATTTGCATATCTGCAAAAGGAGCGTCGATTTTCCTATACCGGGTTCACCACCGAGAAGCACAAGCGAACCCTTTACCAGACCTCCGCCGAGGACACGGTCAAGCTCGCTTATTCCCGTTGAATAGCGTATCTCATCGTCCGTTCCTATCTGCGTGAGATCTTTTATCTGCGAAGAGAGGTCACGGCTCGCCGAAGCTGACGCACTTTTTAGTGAAGAGCCTTTTGGTGCAGACTGAACTTCCTGCTCTTCAAGTGTATTCCATTCGCCGCAGGAAGGGCATTTACCGTTCCACTTTGAACATTCAAAGCCGCACTCCGAGCAGACATATACTATTTTGGACTTTCCTGCCATTTTATTTTTCCTTTCCGAAATAAGCACACGACCTGCTCGGGTCAGAACTTATTCCGTTGCAATGAATTCATTTATTCCCGAAAATACTGTAAATGCGACCTGCTGCTGATAATCCTTATTCGTAAGCTTTGCAGCTTCATCGGGGTTGGAGAGAAATCCGCACTCGACCATTACCGCAGGATTATTGCAGTAATAGCAAAGGTACAGTTCGTCTTTGCAAAGCTTTGTTTCACGCTCGTTATCGGGCTGAAGATTTGCTACAAATCTGTTTTTCATAATGCCTGCAAGACGTTCGCTTTCCTCGTTTTTATCCGAATAGAACATCTGCGCACCGCTGTATTTCGGGTCGGTAAAGGTGTTCTGGTGGATAGAAACACAAACGCAGTCGGGATATTTGTTGAAAAGCGCAAGACGGTTTTCCATATCGGAGATCTTCTGATTGCGAAGACCCTCAACACCCTTATCGTGAATAGAGATATCCTTTATGCGTGTAGCTTCAACGTTATAGCCGAACAGCCTTGCCATATCTCGGACGGAGAGCAGGATATTTAGATTTATCCCCTTTTCTGTTTTGCCGTCCGCACTTGAACAGCCACCGTCCATTCCACCGTGTCCCGCATCAAGAACGATCATTTTCTGATCCGAAAGCTCTGTAGATGTCAGAACAGCATTTTCCAATCTTGACTTTGCATATAGTATCGTTCCTGTAAAAATACATACCGCTGCGAGAGCGACAGCAGCGGTAAACTTCCTTTTATGCTTTGCAGAAACCATAGTTTTTTCCTCCCATAAGGCTTGTTTAGTGCATTATATGAGAGCCAAAAAACTATTATTACTTCATCTTTTCCATTATGCAGACAGCATGAGCGGCAATCCCCTCTCCGCTGCCCGTAAAGCCGAGCTTTTCCTCGGTCGTGGCTTTCACGCTTATGTTGTCGATATCGGTATTGCAGGCTTTGGCGATATTCTCACGCATACTGCCGATATACCCTGCAAGCTTAGGCGCTTGACACAGTATTATTGAATCGATATTTCCGACAGTGAAGCCTTTTTCTTCGGTTATTCTTATTACCTGCTCCAGCAGTTTTATGCTGTCTGCACCTTTATATGCGCTGTCATCGTCGGGAAAGAGCTTTCCTATATCACCGAGGGCGAGCGCACCGAGAATAGAATCCATTATCGCGTGAACGAGCACATCTGCATCGGAATGTCCGAGCAGACCTTTTTCGTATGGTATATCCACTCCGCCGAGGATAAGCTTTCTTCCCTCAGCAAGACGGTGAACGTCATAGCCGTGACCTATTCTGAACATAGTTACGAATTTC
The DNA here is from genome assembly GCA_900541495.1 of uncultured Ruminococcus sp. Taxonomy (GTDB): domain Bacteria; phylum Bacillota; class Clostridia; order Oscillospirales; family Ruminococcaceae; genus UMGS363. The sequence continues at coordinate 150,203 of UQKC01000001.1, forward strand.
CTTTCAGAAGTATCTCCGCAACGGCGATATCTTCGGGCGTTGTTATCTTTATATTGCGGTAGCTTGATTCGGTCATTGCAACCTTCGCGCCTACCGCTTCGGCAAGCTGACAGTCATCGGTGAAATCAAGCTCGTGGCTGTTTGCAAAGTTTATCCCCTTTACATAGATATCCTTGCGGAATATCTGTGGAGTTTGGGTGATATAAAGCTTTCTTCGGTCGGGTGTATCAGTTATAAGACCACCGTCAACGTTCTTTATCGTGTCCTTTACGGGAACGCCGAGAACTGCTCCGCCGAAAATTGAAGCGTCCCTTATGCACTGTTTTATATTTTCGGGAGAAACAAGCGGTCTTGCGCCATCATGAACTGCGACATATCTTGTTTTCTTTGATACTTCCCTATATGCATTAAAAATCGACTGCTGACGTGTTTCGCCGCCTTTTACGACAGCTTTCAGCTTTGTTACGCCGTACTTTTCACACAGCTTTTTATACTCTTCAATATCACATTCGCGGACCGAAACTATTATCTCCGTTACCTCTTCAAGCTGTTCAAAAGCAAGCATTGAACGAACTGCAACGGGTATTCCGTCAAGTTCAAGAAGCTGTTTATTCACGCCATTCATTCGGGAAAAGCTCCCTGCGCAGGCGATTATTGCCGATACCGTTATTTCGGACATTTTATATGACCATTCCTTTCGGGTATATGTAAAGGCTATTTACTTGACACATTATCAAAGCATTTCTTTGAAATTTCCGAGTAGGCGGAACGAGCTCATCTCTTTTTTCAAGTCATCAAGCAGAGCTGTTACCTTTGCATCAAGGCAGTTTCCGACAAAATCGAGGAAGAACATAAACTCGAAGTCGCTTCCTGCGATACTTTTACTCTCTATCTTTGTAAGGTTGATGCCATTTACAGAGAATTTTGTGAGAAGACGGTTGAGCGCCCCCTTTGTATGCGGTATGGTAAGAAGAACAGATACGATATCCGAATCACTGTTAACGGTGAGATTTTTCGAGAAACAGATAAAACGTGTATAGTTTGGCTGTGCATCAGCGATATTCCTGCTCAAAATTTCAAGTCCGAGCAATTCAGCGCAGCTTTCCGAGCATATACAAGCGATAGGCTCACTGCTGTTGGACACAAACTCTGCCGAGAGCGCTGTATTCGCAAAATCGTATGTTTCAAATCCGCTGTTTTTCAAAAATTTTGAACACTGAGAAAGTGCTTCGTTCTTTGAATAGACCTTTTTCACATCGGAAAGTTTTGTTCCTTTTTTGGCGGCAAGACAATGGGTTATTTCCACTCTGACGAGAGAATTTATGAAAAACTGTCTTCTGCCCATAAGTTCGTAGGTTTCCGTTATTGAGCCGATCGTCGAATTTTCGAGCGGAAGAAGTCCGTATTCACACTCGCCGCTTTCGACCGCATCAAAAACATCTTCAAAACTGCGGTAAAATACCGACGGATTATCGCCGAAGAGCTTCTTGCAGGCAATAGCCGAATACGCTCCGTCCGTTCCCTGACAAGCTATTTTCCCTGCTTTTTCGGCGGAAAAAGAACTGTATTCCCTCTTTTTATCGGCAGCCATTCCGATATTCTGTATGCTCTTGCTGATATCCATAATATTCTGGAACAGAACAGCCGCGCCGTCTTTGAGATCATCGGGGGAATTTGCTCTTATATTGTCGATTATCTGCTGTTCCCTGCCGCCCTGCATAACAGGAAGATCGTGCGTTTTCTTATACTCGCCGACCTGACGGCAAACGTCCATTCTTTCAATAAAAAGCTTCAAAATTTCGCTGTCTATCTCGTCGATCCGGTTTCTTAAAGTTGAAAGATCCATAGCATACCTCTGTAAAAAATGATATAATGTATTTATTATACTACAATTTTTATATAAATTCAAGCAAAATTTTCATTTTTGCAAGCAGAGAAAAATTTTCCCGACATTCACCCAAAACGCAGAAAAAATTGCAAAAACAGTTGCAGAATTTCTTTGAATATGGTATAATAAATTGTTATGTTGCAGGAACACGCATTTCAGTGTTTTACGCAGCGCCGAAAGGAACATATTTTTATGAGAATACTCGGTATCGACCCGGGATATGCGATAGTCGGATTCGGTGTGCTTGAATATGACGGGTATAAATTCACACCCGTTCACTTTGGTGCGATAACGACCGAGGCAAAAACCGACTTCAATATGCGGTTAAAGACGATTTATGATGATATGAACACGGTTCTTTCCACATTCAAGCCTGAAGTAATGGCGATAGAAAAGCTTTTTTTCAACACTAACCAGAAAACGGGCATTGATGTTGCTCAGGCAAGAGGTGTTACACTGCTTGCGGCAACGAATATGGGAATACCGATATATGAATACACGCCTTTACAGGTAAAGCAGTCCGTTGTCGGCTATGGCAGAGCGGAAAAGCCGCAGGTCATGGAGATGACACGGCGAATACTCGGTCTTGCTTCCGTCCCGAAGCCCGATGATACAGCCGATGCACTCGCCATTGCGATATGTCACGGTCATGCAAGCGGCGGTGTAAAAATCCCAAAGTATTAAGGAGAATCCATTATGATATACAGCGTAAGAGGAAAGCTTATTCACAAGGAACAATCGCTTGCGGTCGTAGAATGCGGCGGCGTTGGATATGCTTGCAGAACCACGCTCTCCACGCTTTCCAAGCTTGGGGAAAACGGTTCGGAATGTTTTCTTTATACATATATGCACGTTCGCGAGGACGCTGTTGAGCTTTTCGGCTTCATTTCACAGCAGGAACTCAACTGCTTCAAAATGCTGCTTTCCGTTTCGGGTGTTGGCCCTAAGGCTGCACTTGCGATACTTTCCGATACGACCCCCGAAAACTTTGCTCTTAACGTTGCAACGGGCGATTACAAAGCTTTCACAAAGACAAAAGGCGTTGGCCCGAAGCTTGCACAGCGAGTCGTGCTTGAACTCAAAGACAAGATCACGAACGAACAGCTCACATCGGGCGTTACGGGTATATCCGAGATCAGCACGGCTGTTTCCTCGGGCGGCAATCAGGGCGAGGCTATTTCCGCACTCGTTGTGCTTGGATATTCTCAGGCAGAGGCAGCTTCGGTCATTGCAAAGCTTGACCCATCGATGTCCGTTGAAGATCTTATAAAGAATGCACTGAAAAAGATCGCAGCATCAATGTAATTTCGTAAAGGAACTGTTTTGCTATGCTTTGTTATCCCGATTACAGCAGATCAATAATAAGCGTTATCTCCTCGATAATGAATTATTACAGAGCACCGTATGAGTACCCCACCGTTCCCGCGCTCGACAAGCATTTATCGAAGTTTTACAAGAACGTTGTTCTCATCGTGCTTGACGGAATGGGTCATGATATGCTTGAACACGATCTGCCGTCGAATTCATTTTTGAGAAGCAACTGTGTTTCAAAGCTTTCATCGGTTTTTCCGTCCACCACTGCCTCGGCAATGACGAGCTTTTACACAGGCGTTTCCCCGAATGAACACGCTTGGCTCGGCTGGTCGCTTTTCTTCAAGGAATTCTGCCGAACGATAGATGTTTTCACGAATCTCGACACCTACACGAAACAGCCTGCGGCAATTTCAAGCGCGGCGGAATTCATTATGCCTTATGAAACGATATATCGATCTATCGCAAATTCGATAATCGGCGAAGTACAGCCTTTCACGATATCGCAGTCCAAAGTCAAAATTGCCGAGAACGGAAACATTCACAAGACAGCTGACAAATTCGACACGGTATGCGAGCTTATCGGAAAAATATGCGCCACGAATCAGAACACTTTCACATACGTTCAATGGTGTTCGCCCGATGATACGGCTCACCGCACGGGCTGTTACTCCGACGAAACAAAGGAAAAGCTTGCTGACATAAACCGAAAGCTTGAAGCTTTATACAAGTCCGTGACCGACACGCTGTTCATCGTGACCGCCGACCACGGAATGATAGATATTTCCGACGAGATACTTATTGACCGTATACCCGAGATAAACGATTGTCTTGTTCTTCCGCCTTTTATCGAAAGCAGAGCGATGTCTTTCTTCGTAAAATCGGACAGACGAACTGATTTTGAACGTGCTTTCACAAATCTTCTCGGGCAGGATTTTCTGCTTCTGAGCAGGCGAGAGGTTTTCGACAAAAAGCTTCTCGGCGGTGGAAAAACTCACAAGAAAACACTCGACTTTATCGGTGATTACTTTGCGTGTGCGATATCGGATATCGGACTTCGGTATCGGACTATGAATGCAAAGCCTAAAATTATGAACAAGGCTAACCACGGCGGTCTTACCGAGCAGGAGATGACAGTTCCGCTCATTGTCGCCGCAACAAAGCAGACCAAAGAATACAAACAGAAAAAGCTTATTTAAGGAGGTAAGATCGTGCTTGAATCAAGCGAGATGAATTTTGAGGAACGCATGGTTTCTCCTAAAAAAACAGATAACGAAACAGAAGATTTTGAAGTCACGCTCCGTCCGAAGACCCTTTCGGAATACATCGGACAGGATAAGATAAAGGAAAATCTTTCAATTTTTATAGAAGCTGCAAAAAAGCGAAGCGAACCGCTCGACCATGTTCTTTTATACGGCCCTCCCGGACTCGGTAAAACTACCCTTTCCGCAATCATTGCGCATGAAATGGGGGTAAATATCCGCGTTACCTCGGGTCCTGCCATTGAAAAGCCGGGCGATCTTGCGGCACTGCTCACAAATTTGCAGGAAAACGATGTACTTTTCATCGATGAGATACACCGTCTTTCGCGCTCGATAGAAGAAGTTCTTTATCCTGCGCTGGAGGATTATGCGCTCGATATCATCATAGGAAAAGGTCCGTCGGCTCGTTCGCTGCGAATCGACCTGCCGAAATTTACGCTCATCGGCGCGACAACGCGAGCAGGTCAGCTTACCTCGCCGCTTCGTGACCGTTTCGGCGTTATAATGCGATTGGAGCTTTACAGCGTTGAACAGCTTTCCGACATTATTATGCGTTCGGCGGTAATTCTCGGCATTGCCTGTGACAAAGCGGGTGCGACCGAGCTTGCACGTCGTTCGAGAGGTACTCCGCGTATCGCGAACCGCTTCTTAAAGCGAGTGCGTGACTTCGCCGAAGTCATCGGTGACGGAAAAATTACCGAAGATATTGCAAAAATTGCGCTTGACCGACTTGAAGTTGATTCTCTCGGTCTTGATAATATGGATAAGCGTATGCTGAATATGATTATAAAAGGCTACAGCGGCGGCCCTGTCGGATTGGAAACGCTTGCTTCGGCTATTGGCGAAGAAGCCGTTACGCTTGAAGACGTATGCGAGCCGTATCTGATGCAGCTCGGTTTCCTTTCGCGCACACCGAGGGGACGCTGTGCAACGGCGCTTGCCTACAAGCATCTTGGGTATGAATACAAGGGAGATGCAAACGCTGACGACGATCAGCTCAGATTTGAATAATAAATTTTTAAGCCGCAAAACGGCGGATCGGAGAGAATTATGGGAAGACTATTTGGTACAGACGGAGCAAGAGGTGTTGCTATAACCGAACTTACCTGCGAAATGGCTATGCAGATCGGCAGAGCCGCAGCTATGGTGCTTACTCAGAAATCACATAAAAAAGCGAAAATCCTTATCGGCAAGGACACAAGAATATCCTCCGATGTTCTTGAAGCTGCACTTGCGGCAGGTATCTGCTCCATCGGTGCGGACGCTGTTATCCTCGGAGTTGTTCCGACACCTGCAGTTGCATATCTCGTTCAGAAAAGAGAAGCCGATGCAGGAATTATGATATCCGCATCGCACAACAGCATGGAATTCAACGGCATCAAGCTTTTCTCGGGCAAGGGCTTCAAACTTTCCGACGACATTGAAGAAGAGATAGAAGCGCTTATTCTTGACACCCCCGAAAAGATAAAGGAACAGATCACGGGCGGCGCGAACATCGGAAGAATTTCCTACGACAAAAACGCTGAATGGGACTACATAAGAAGCATTATGAAGACCATTGACCACAACCTCAGCGGAATAAGAGTTGCCATTGACTGTGCGAACGGTTCTGCAAGCACTACCGCAGAGAAGCTTTTCTCGGGACTTGGCGCATCTGTTCTTATGCTCAATGACAAACCGACAGGTACAAATATCAACGAACGCTGCGGCTCGACTTTCCTTGAACCGCTCCAGAAATTCGTTATCGAAAACAAATGTCATATCGGTGTTGCTTTTGACGGTGACGCTGACCGCTGTCTTGCCGTTGACGAAAACGGAGCTATCCTTGACGGCGACAAGCTTATTGCCATCTTCGCAAGAGATATGCGTGACAAGGGGACATTGAAGAAAAACACGGCTGTAGTTACGATAATGACAAACCTCGGCTTTGCACATTTTGCAAAGGCAAGCAATATCAACATTGTTTCGACCAAGGTCGGCGACAGATACATCATCGAACAGATGCTTGCGAACGACTACAACCTCGGCGGTGAGCAGTCCGGACATATCATTTTCAGAGATTTCTCCACTACGGGTGACGGTCAGCTGACAGCTGTTCAGCTTCTTTCCGTTTTGAAGCGCTCCGAACACAAGGCTTCCGAACTTGGAAAGATAATGGAACGCTATCCGCAGGTGATGATAAATGTCAAAATAACCAACGATTGGAAAGAAAAGTGGAAGAACGATTCCGAGATCGAAGAGATAATCTCCGTCAATCAGAAGCTTCTCGGCACAACGGGACGAATCCTTGTTCGTGAAAGCGGAACAGAGCCGCTTATCCGTGTTATGATCGAGGGCAAGCATTTTGACGTTATCAACGATATGGCTGTAAAGATCGCCGACAAGATAAAGGAACGCTGCACTTCGGCTGAATGATTTATGCACGAAAGGAACTTTTAAAATATGAGAACAGCAGAAAACTGGAAGGATTATCAGCTCATCGACTGCTCCGATTCCGAAAAGCTTGAAAAATGGGGCAATATCGTTCTTATTCGTCCCGACCCTCAGATAATATGGAAAACGGGACATAAAACACAGCTTTGGAACAGTGCGCACGGTCATTATCACCGCTCCGAAAAGGGCGGCGGACACTGGGATTTTGCCAAGAAAATTCCCGACAGCTGGCTCATTTCCTATGGCGACTTAAAATTCAACATTCGCCCGACGGGATTTAAGCACACGGGACTTTTCCCCGAGCAGGCTGTAAACTGGGACTATATGTCCGAGCTTATCAAAAATGCAGGACGACCGATAAACGTTCTTAACCTTTTTGCTTACACCGGCGGCGCAACGCTTGCCTGCGCAAATGCAGGCGCTTCCGTTTGTCACGTTGACGCTTCAAAGGGTATGGTTCAATGGGCAAGGGACAATGCTGCATCGTCGGGACTTTCCGACAAGCCTATACGCTGGATAGTTGACGACTGCGAAAAGTTCGTTGCCCGTGAAATAAAGCGCGGAAGAAAATACGATGCTGTTATAATGGATCCTCCCTCTTACGGCAGAGGTCCTAATCAGGAGGTCTGGAAGCTTGAGGACTGCATTTACGATCTCGTCAAGCTCTGCACGGGAGTATTGAGCGACGACCCACTTTTCTTCCTTTTGAACAGCTACACGACGGGACTTTCGCCGTCAGTAATGGCGTATCTTCTCGGCGAAACGGTTGCGGCGAAATACGGCGGAAAAGTTTCCGCTGATGAGATCGGTTTACCTGTAAAGGAAAGCAGCTTCACACTGCCGTGCGGCTCAACTGCTATCTGGACAAATGACTAACGGAGGTCAAAAATGGCTATACTTGCGCTTATAGGCGGAATTTACTTCATCATTGCAGGTATTATCGGTAAGGGAAAAGCCTTTACATCAAAAATGGGCACTCCCCTTACGGGAAAAGAATTCAAGGCTGTCAAAATAACCTACATTGTGGTCGGAATACTCTTGCTTATCGTTTCGACTTACAGCTTTTGGCAGCTGTATAACACATAAAAGGAGGCGAAAGCTTGGAAAATATAATTATCGCGGAAAATGTTGAGTTTTCCTACCCTGCCGATCCCGAAAGCGGCGAAGAAGCGGCTCTTATCCTCAAAGATGTTTCAATGACGATAAAAAAAGGCGAATTTGTGGCTGTTCTCGGACACAACGGCTCGGGAAAATCGACTATCGCAAAGCATTTCAACGCTATCCTTACTCCTAACAAGGGCAAGGTCTATTCAAACGGGATAGATACATCGGACGAAAGCAAGCTTTTCGACATTCGCCAGCATATTGGTATGGTTTTTCAGAACCCAGACAATCAGATCGTTGCGACTATCGTTGAGGAAGATGTTGCTTTCGCCCTTGAAAATATGGGCGTTCCGCAGAAAGAAATGCGTGAGCGTGTTGATGATGCGCTCCGTTCGGTCAATATGTATGAATACAAGGATCATTCGCCGAGCCAGCTTTCGGGCGGTCAGAAGCAGCGTGTTGCCATTGCGGGCATAATCGCGATGCGCCCTGACTGCATCGTAATGGACGAGCCTACTGCGATGCTCGACCCGAATGGACGAAAGGAAGTTATGAAAACTATCAAAAAGCTGAACAAGGATTTCGGCATAACGATAGTTCTCATCACGCACTATATGGACGAAGCGGCTCTTGCTGACAGAATAATCGTAATGGACAACGGAAACATCGTTACTGAGGGTGTTCCCAAGGATATTTTCTCGCAGGTGGAAAAGATGAAAACGCTCGGACTTGATGTTCCTCAGGTAACGGAGCTTATGTATATGCTCGGCAAAGAGGGACTCCCGTCCGATACACATATTATAAATGTAGACGAATGTACCGAAGCTTTATACAAGCTTTTGTCAAACGCTTGAAAATAAAACCGCATAAATGAAATATTACCGCAGTAAAAGCGGAATGTATTCAACGGAGGCTATTCAATGGCAATTATCAAAACCGAAAACCTAACCTACACTTACAGCGTCGGAACTCCATTTGAGAAGACTGCTGTAAATAATGTAAACCTTGAAATTGAAGAGGGCGAACTTGTCGGCATCATCGGACACACAGGTTCGGGCAAGTCAACGCTCATTCAGCATCTCAACGGACTTATCAAGCCGACCTCGGGCAAAGTCATCATTGACGGACAGGATATATGGAGCAAAGATGTTAAGCTCCGCGATGTTCGCTTCAATGTCGGGCTTGTTTTCCAGTATCCAGAATATCAGATATTTGAGGAAACTGTTTACAAGGATATCGCATTCGGTCCTAAAAATATGGGACTTGATGATAAAGAGATAGAAAGACGAATTTACGAAATAACCGATCTTCTCGGACTTGGTCGGGATAATCTCAAAAAGTCGCCGTTCGAGCTTTCGGGCGGTCAGAAGCGCCGCGTTGCTATTGCAGGCGTAATGGCTATGCAGCCGAAAGTTCTCATTCTTGACGAGCCGACTGCGGGACTTGACCCCAAGGGCAGAGATATCATTCTTGAACAGATAAAGGAATATCACAGAAAAACGCAGTCTACCGTTCTTCTTGTTTCGCACAGTATGGAAGATGTTGCGAAGTTTGCGACAAAAATCCTCGTTATGGATCACGCAGAGGTTTTCTGCTATGACACGCCGCCGAAAGTTTTTATGCAGGCTGATGAGCTTACGAAGATAGGTCTTTCCGTTCCGCAGGTGACAAAGGTTTTTCTTGCGCTGCGTGAAAAGGGCATCGACATTCGTTCCGATGTTTACACGACCGAATTCGCTGTAAAAACTATCAGGGAATACCTTGCAGGACATAGGAGATCGTTAAATGCTTAAGGATATCACAATCGGACAGTATTTCCCGGGTAATTCCGCCGTTCATCGGCTCGACCCGAGATTCAAGATAATAATAACCGCCGTTTTCATTGTTTCGCTTTTCTGCGCGGACAACTTTCTCGGATTGCTAATAAGCTGTGTTTTTATGCTTATATCGTTCCTTATCTCCAAAATTCCGCTCAAACTTATGATGAAGAGCATAAAGCCCATCGTGCCTATCATAATTTTCACGACGGTTTTGAACCTTTTCTTCCTTGACGGAGTTACGCTTTTCAAGCTTGGATTTTTGAAGATAACCTATGAGGGCGTTCGCACATCGATATTTATGATAATACGAATAATCGCGCTCATTATGGGTTCTTCGCTGCTGACATACACTACCTCGCCTATCACGCTCACAGATGCTATTGAAAGGCTTATGTCGCCGCTCGCGAAGATACATCTTCCCGTTCACGAGCTTGCGATGATGATGACTATTGCGCTCCGCTTTATCCCTACGCTTATCGAAGAAACGGACAAGATAATGTCTGCGCAGAAAGCGCGCGGTGCTGATATGGAAAGCGGAAATCTTATGCAGAGGGCAAAGGCTCTCACGCCGATACTTATTCCCCTTTTCGTTTCGGCTTTCCGACGTGCAGAGGAGCTTGCGCTCGCAATGGAGTGCCGCTGCTACCACGGCGGCGAGGGCAGAACACGCTTGAAAGAACTCAAATCGACTGCGGCTGACTATACTGCACTCGGACTTTCGTTCGTATTTCTTGATGCAGTAATTCTTATGAACATTATTTTCGGCTAAAAGGTGAACTTATGCGCAATTTAAAATGCACAATGTCATACAGAGGAACGGCTTATCACGGCTTTCAGAGCCAAAACAACGCTGTTGCCATTCAGGATATACTCGAAGAACGTCTGTCCTATCTTACTCACGGTGATGTAAAGGTCAACGGCTGTTCACGGACGGACAAGGGCGTTCACGCGAACGAGTTCTGCTTCAACTTCAAGACGGAACACCCTATCCCCTGCAATAACATTATAAGGGGGATAAATTCACTTCTGCCCGATGATATCGCCGTTCACACCTGCGAAGAAATCGATGAGGATTTTCACGCTCGTTTTTCCTGCACGGGCAAGGAATATGTTTATCTTATTCTGAACCGTCCGACCAAAGACCCATTCACTGCCGACCTTGCACTGCATTATCCATACAAGCTTGATGTTTCGCTCCTTGACCGATGCGCGCAAAGCTTTGTCGGTACGCATGATTTCACGTCTTTCTGCGGAACCGCCAACATAAAAGAGAACTGCACAAGGACAATTGAGTATTTTTGCGTACAGAATGATGAAAGTTTTGTGAGATTTATTGTAAAAGGCGACGGTTTCCTGTATAATATGGTTAGGATAATGGTCGGAACACTTATCTTTATAAATGAGGGCAAGATCGCCCCTGACGGTATTGAGGATATCCTGAACAAAAAGGACAGAAATTACGCAGGAAAGACTGCTGCTCCCTATGGACTTTACCTGAACAGAGTCTTTTATACTAATTTTTAAACTGAAAGTGTACAAAAAATCAAGCAAAATCTCGAATAAATGGATTTTGCGCCGATTTTTTGTCTACACTTTAATTAAAATATTGTGGGATATATGACTTGAAAGGAATAAAAAAATGGCTGTAACTGATGTTTCCGATCTAAAAAAAAGACGGCAGAGAAAGAAATTTGGTCGCTTTTTAAAGAAATTCATCATAATTTTCATACTCGCTCTGGCGGTCGTTCTGCTTATATTCACAAAAAGCTCATGGTACCCGAAGCTTGACGGTATTCTTACAAAAATACCCGTTGCCGAGAACTCGACCGAGCTTGCAGGCGGAAACTTCCCTATCGCTATCGAGGGCGGTGCGGCATATCAGCTCGAAGCTGTTGACAACGCTGTCGCTGTACTTGATGACTCACACTATTTTGTATATGACACAAACGGAAAGAGCGTTTTCACCCAACAGCACACTATGGCGAACCCGATACTTACAGTTTCGCCGAAAAAAGCGCTCATCTACGACATCGGCGGCAATTCTTTCAGCCTTATGAGCAAATACAAGTGCATATACAAAGTTGATACCGACTACCCTATCCTGCTTGCGAAGCTCAGCAGCAATGACAAGGCGGCTATCGTGACGAAAGACGACAAGTTCCTTGCGGTAATGAAAATTTACGACGGAATGGGCAAAAACATCTTCAACTACAGCTCGATAGAGCGCATTATCGATGTAACATTCACAAGCGACAGCAGCGGATGCTATATCACGACTATCGGTTCAAAAGACGGCGTTCTCGTTTCAAAGATACTTTATTACCGCTTCGACAAGATAGACTATGACGATCTTGGAAACCCTATGCCGATATGGCAGACGGAATATCTTGAAACGCTTGCGGTTTCGGTAAGACTTTTCGGAAACAATAAGATAATTGTTTTCGGTGACAACTTATGCGCAACATACGATACAGACGGACAGCTTCTTTCTACATATCAGTACACCCGTGACCTTACGGGATTCGACTCGAACAGCAAGATCGCTGCGCTCGTTTTCAACAACACTGAACAGCGAAGCTCCGAGATCGTTATGATCGACAGCGAAACGGGCGAAGAAAAAACTTTCGACATGGATTTCATCGTAAACAGTATCCACGTATACGATTCAGAGATCTATGTTCACAATAACCGCGACATTATCGCATACAATATACTTGGAGAAGAAGTTTCAAGCGTGGAGCTTTCGGAGGATTATGACGATTTCAGAAAGCTTGGCAGCAATGTTTTCCTCCTTGGATATGATACTATTAATAAAATAGATTTTAATTAATCACTAAGGATCAGCAATGGCTTTTATTTCAGAACATATACTTGACATAATTACGGTACTTCTTATAATCATAATAACCTATTCGGGATATAAAAAGGGTATCCTGCGAATGGTAATATCTCTTGCAAGCTTCTTTTTTTCGGCGGCTATCGCAAGCTTCGTGAGCAATGTAACATACGAATATGTGTATTTTAACATCGTTCAACCGTCGGTAATGGAATATATCGAGGTCGAAGCCGACAAGCTTTCCGAAGAATACTCGCAGGAAAAGCTTCTTGAAAAATTCGGCGTTACGATACCCGACAGTGAAGATGTTCCCGACATCGAAATGCCGGACTTGACGAATGAAGAAATAAGTGGTAAACTTAACAGTATATTCAAGGAATACTGCGGCAGGATAACAGAATCTCTGAACGGAGTTATCCCCGAAGAGATACTCGAAAGTGCCGATAAATACCTTGAAAAGAACAAGATAAATAAGGAAAAGGCTCTTGAAGCGCCCGAAAATATAAAGGATTCCGCGGTGACGATTATTGAAGCGGAGATCGTGCGTCCCGTTATGCTGCGAACAGTCAAAAATGTGATATTCTTTGCGGCATTTGCGGTCATTGGCATTATATTTTCAATGCTTCTAAGAGCGGTCAGGGTGATAAGGCGCATTGACTCAATAAAAAAACCTGACTCTTTCCTCGGAGGAGTGCTTGGAGCGATATACTCTATTTTAACGATTACAGCAATTTCGCTGCTTTGCAGCATATTTATAAAGCTTACGGCAAACGAAAACTCTGTTCTGAACACAGATGTTATTGAAAAGACATACATTTTCAAACACGCGTATTCGTTGAGCTTTGTTCTGCTCACAGCTTTATTCAAATAAAAGTTTGGAGGACACTAAATGCTTTGTTCAAGATGTAAGAAAAGGACTGCTGTGGTATTTATTACGGCAATACAGGGCGAAGAAAATCACAACGAGGGTCTTTGTCTTGTATGCGCCAAACAGCTTGGAATACCGCAGGTAAAAGAATATATGGATCAGATGGGAATGACCGATCAGGACGTTGAGGAGATATCCGACGAGCTTACGGACATCACCGAGAATGACGATGGCGGATTCTTCAAAAAGGGCGGAACGGCTGGATTCCCGAACTTTCTCCAGAACCTTATGGGAGGACTTCCAAAGGGCTTTGAAGCCTTTGCAAAGTCTGAACCAAACGGTGAGGAGGACAGCACTTCGGGCGAAACTGTTTCCGAAGAAACCGAAAAGAAGAGCAAAGGTCCTCGCCAGAGAAAGATGAAGTCGCTCGAAACCTACTGCGACAACCTTTCGCAGAAAGCTGAGGACGGCAAGCTTGACCATATAGTTGGCAGAGAGAAAGAGATTGCGCGTACTATCCAGATACTTTCGCGCCGTCAGAAAAACAACCCCTGCCTTATCGGTGAACCGGGTGTCGGCAAGACCGCTATCGCTGAGGGCATCGCGCAGAAGATCGCGGCAGGTGAAGTTCCTTTCAACCTCAAAGACAAAAAGGTTTATCTGCTTGACCTCACGGCGCTTATCGCAGGTACACAGTTCCGCGGTCAGTTTGAAAGCCGTATGAAAGCGCTTATCGATGAGATCAAAAACGCAGGAAACATAATTCTGTTCGTTGATGAGATACACAATCTTGTCGGAACGGGCGGTGACAATGAGGGTTCGATGAACGCCGCAAATATCCTTAAACCTGCCCTTTCACGAGGTGAGGTTCAGGTAATCGGTGCAACGACCTTTAAGGAATACCGCAAATACATCGAAAAGGACAGTGCGCTCGAAAGACGTTTCCAGCCCGTTACTGTAAACGAGCCGTCCGTAAGCGAGACCGAGCAGGTACTTTTCGGAATCAGGCAGTATTATGAGGAGCATCACAAGGTAAAAATCACGGACGAACTGCTCAGAATGTGCGCAGTTCTTTCGGAACGCTACATTAATGACCGTTTTCTCCCCGACAAGGCTATCGACCTGCTTGATGAAGCCTGCGCTTGCAGAAGCATACGAAGCACGGAACTCAGCAAGCTTGATTCGGTAAAGAAAGAGCTTGAAAAAGAAGAACAGAACGTTTCCGAGATAGAAGAAGCGGCTGAACCCGATTTTGAAAAGCTTGCAAATGCCAAGGCTGAAGTTTTAAGGCTCAAGAAAGACCTTGAAGAAGCTGAAGCTGCCGCAGACAAGGTATATGTTACCGAAGAAGACCTTTCAAAGGTAATTGAACTCTGGACGGGAATTCCTGCAAGCAAGGTTGTCGAAAGCGAGTACAAGAAGCTCGAAAATCTTGAAAACAAGCTTCGCGAAAAGATAATTGGTCAGGACGAAGCCGTGTCACTCGTCTGCAAGGCTATAAAGCGCACAAGAGTACAGCTTTCCAAGCGCCGCAGACCTGCCTCATTCATCTTTGTAGGGCCTACGGGTGTTGGCAAGACCGAGCTTGTAAAGGTGCTTGCGTCCGAGCTTTTTGACGGCACAGACCCGCTTATCCGACTTGATATGACCGAATATATGGAAAAATACTCGGTATCGCGTCTTATCGGTTCACCTCCGGGATATGTCGGCTATGATGAGGCTGGACAGCTCACGGAAAAGGTTCGCAGAAAGCCTTACTCGGTCGTTCTTTTTGACGAAATTGAAAAAGCTCACCCCGATGTGATGAATATCCTGCTCCAGATACTCGACGAAGGCAGAGTTACCGATTCACAGGGCAGAACTGTAAACTTTGAGAACACTATCATCGTTATGACCTCTAATGCAGGTTCGACCGATAAGTCAACGGGCATCGGCTTCAACAAGACCGAATCGGAAGTTTCCAAGGAAAAATCAATGAAAGCACTTTCCGACTTCCTCCGTCCGGAATTTTTGAGCCGAATCGATGAAATTGTAACATTCGCACCGCTCACAAAGGAAAACTATGAGAGCATCGCTGCACTTATGCTTGACGAGATGAAAGATCCTCTCGCTGAAAAGGGCATCACACTCAAATACAGCAAAAAGGCTCTTACAGCTATCGCAGACAAGGCGTTCGGACAGAAATTCGGCGCTCGTGATATCCGCCGTGTTATCCGCGAGGAGATCGAAGACAAGGTCGCAGAGCTTATCATAACAAGCACAGCTAACCCATTCAAGACGATAAAGATTGGCGAGAAAAAGGGCGAACTTGAAATAACAACAGAATAAAATTTGAGGGGACGGCTCTCATTTTTGAGCTGTCCCCTTTGCTTTTTATAAGCAGAAAATTTTCTCAAAAAAATCGAAAAAAATTGAAAAAATGTATTGACATTTAGTATTGTATATGGTATAATAAATAACGTTGTCAGGGAAGACACAATGCGAGTGTAGTTCAATGGTAGAACACTAGCCTTCCAAGCTGGTTGCGTGGGTTCGATTCCCATCACTCGCTCCACTTTTCCCTGACACATTAAATGTGCGTCATTAACTCAGCTGGATAGAGTAACTGCCTTCTAAGCAGTAAGCCACTGGTTCGAATCCAGTATGACGCACCAATATGGTGGGTGTAGCTTAGTTGGTTAAAGCGTCGGATTGTGGTCCCGAAGATCGTGGGTTCGAATCCCATCTCCCACCCCACTAAAAACTGTTTAAACGAGAGTTTAAACAGTTTTTTCTTTATGTCTAAGAGATCATACTAATAAAATTCAGGAAAAACTCTACACCAAAATTACAATAATACCATTCTCAACATCAAGCTGTTTTCAACATCAAGCTGTTTTCAACATCAAGCTGTTTTCAACAGCTACAAGATCATCGGCTCGATTTTTTCTAAATTTAAATATTGTTTAGTATGACAATGTATTGGTATGATCTTTATTAATTTTATTCAACTTCATATCCCGCGTTTTCGAGTGCCTGCAGAGCATTTTCAAACTGCTCTTTCTTAGTCAGAACATAATCAGTGTTATAAGTTGAAACAACAAACACGCCTATCCTATTTTCAGCCAAAATACCGCATATCTTGAACAAAACACCTATCAAAGAAAAGTCAAGGACACCCTCTATACGGAAAGATCTCCAACCATCTGTTCTCTCTGTCGTATTCGACGGCACTTCGCTTGTGAGGCAGACCAATGAACGTTCTTCATCCGTTTTGCCGAGGAAAACATACTCCGAATCGAGGTTCACGAGCGAATAATCAGTCACTTTGCATACTGTAAAATCGTATTCTATTGCTTTAATTTTCATATTTTCCCCTCTTACACAAAATCCCCACATTTTTGCGATGTGGGGATAATTTTATATGATATGCGTAAAATTATATTTCGATCTGCTGCTCACGGTCAGGACCAACGCCGATCATTGCGATCTTACATTCGCAAAGCTCTTCAAGGCGCTTGATATAGCCCTTGCAGATCTCGGGAAGCTCATCGAATGTTCTGCAATTTGAAATATCATCATTGAATCCGGGATAATCCTCGTAAACAGGCTGGCAGCCGTCAAGCTCTTCAAGAGTTGCGGGGAAATCCTTTATAATAGTGCCGTCAGGCTTCTTATATGCAACACAGATCTTAAGTGTGTCGATTCCTGCGAGGGTATCGAGCTTGTTTACAACGAGGCAGTTAAGACCGTTTACGCGTACTGCGTGACGAATGATAACAGAGTCGAACCAGCCTGTACGTCTTGGTCTGCCTGTGATAGTACCGAATTCGTGACCCTTTTCACGGATATAGTCGCCCGTTGCATCGTTAAGCTCTGTCGGGAACGGACCCTTACCAACTCTTGTTGTATAAGCCTTTGCAACGCCGTAAACGTTATTGATAACTGTTGGACCAACGCCTGTACCTACGCAAACGCCTGCGGAAAGTGGGTGCGAGCTTGTAACGTAAGGATATGTACCAAAGTCGATATCGAGAAGCGTAGCCTGTGCGCCCTCAAAAAGGATAGTCTTGTTTGCCTTTACAGCTTCATAAGCGAGTACGGAAACATCAGCTTCATACTTAGCAAGACGCTTGCCGTATTCGGTATATTCCTTGATAACAGCTTCGATGTCAACAGCTTCGCCGCCAAAAACTGCGGTAATGATCTTATTTCTGAGCTTGCCCGTTGCACGAGCCTTTTCAGCAAAAACTTCGGGGTGGATAAGGTCATAGAAGCGAATGCCCGAACGCTCATACTTGTCCATATAAGTAGGACCGATACCGCGCTTTGTTGTGCCGATATCGAGGTTTCCTCTGAATTCTTCGGAAAGTCCGTCAAGGATTATATGCCAAGGCATAACGATGTGTGCTCTTGGGTCGATCTTGAGGTTATCGCAGGAAATTCCTCTTGCTTCGAGGTTATCGATCTCGCCGAGGAGATCCTGAGGGTTGAGAACAACGCCTGCACCGATAAGGCAGAGGGTATCTTTATAAAGAATTCCCGAAGGGATAAGGTGAAGCTTGTACGTTTCACCGTTGCTTGCAACAGTATGTCCTGCATTGTTACCGCCCTGTGAACGGATAACAACATCTGCTCTTGAAGCAAGGATATCGATGACTTTACCCTTTCCTTCATCGCCCCACTGAGTACCGATTACAATATTAGCAGCCATAGAAAACTCCGTTTCCCGACAGCAAAAAATTTTCACCGACTTCCCTGCTGCCGAAAAAGAAGCCGCAATAATAAACTAAATCACCAAATTGTATTATAACAGATTTTTTTAATAATGTCAACTTTTTTCTTGACTTAATTCAATATATATGGTAAAATCTATTTATAGAAAAAACGCCTATATTTTTAGGCTGAACAAGGAGTAATTATGGGGATTTTCAATAACAGATCAACAACAAGGCTGTTGGGGTTGGCAATTGTAGGCATTGTTTTTATCGGGTTCGGACTTTCATCGCTCATCGGTGCAATGAGCTTTAAAAGCGATATAAGAAAAAACATTGAGCAAGAAGAAAACATCATTGATTTTATGTATCCGTCCGACTATAAGCTTAATGAAAATGTATGCGGTTACATAAATTATTTGTATGAATGTTTTTGCGAAGAAACAACGACCAACACTGTAAACGGCATAAAAACTTCTTCGAGAGTATCGGGAAGCTACTATCTTATGCCGATCATAAACTCAAATGACAACAATATGTATTACATAACTGTGCTTATAAAGGACAAAGACTTTACAGCACTGTGTGATCAGCTCGTTGATGATACTTATGCTTACCTCGCCGGTGATGATGTTGAGTTTACCGATGTATTTTTCACGGGAAAGATCAAGCCTCTCGAAAGTGAGGTAAAAGACTATCTCGTCGATTGGGTGGCCGACGTTGAACTTTTTGAGGACAACTCCGTTTCAACCATAGATAAGTATGTTCTCCCTTACCAGCTTGAAGAATATAATTTGGATAACCATTATTCCTCCGCCAAGTTGTTTATACCTATCGGCATTGTGATAGTTGCTGTTTGCACCGCTATACTTGTGGTCGTAATCAAAAAGAATAAAAAGCAGAACGAAGAGCAGTCCGACTTCACTAACGACAATTCCAACAGCTATGACACTTCATACAAAGAGGAAGAACCCACACCTGCTTCAAGCGAAGATAAAGCCTATGTTTCTGCCGCACCGTTGAATGAAGCCAAACCGTATGTTCCGGCTCCCTCTGCCGAGGAGGTCAAGCCTGCCGCTGTCAGTGTACCAAGCGTTAATCAAACAGCTGAAGCTTCACCTGCCAAGCAGGAAACCGCTAATGCCAACATAAGCGCAGCTCCAAATGAAAGCGGCATGCTTTCAGCAGTCGTTTCCGCAGAGGACGTTGACAAACTCCCCGATGACAGTTCAGCAAAGCCTACATTCAACTATGATGACGGCGGAATGGGAGGAATCGATGTCAGCGCTCTCGATCTGAGTTCGCTTGATGATTACAAGGACGAAAGTTCTTCCGACGAACCCGCTGACAACAACATTTACAGCAGCGATGATGAAGAATATACATTTGATGCGGATCCGGCTTCGATCCAGCTTTCAGATATGGACAAATAACAAAAGAAAGGTGTTAGAATATGTTTTTATTCAACAAAAACAAGACAAAAGATGAACCCAAATCTGCCGCACCTGTATCCCCTACCCCTGCTTCAACAGCCAAACCTGCAAGCGCCGAAGATTTCTTCGCCGACCTTGACAGAAAAGCAAAGCCAAAGCCGGTCGAACAGCCTGTAAAAACAGATGTTGATGTCCCCGACGTAGTCGGACTTCGTGAAGAGCCCTTGCCCGAAGTTGAAAGCAGTATGAACGATGTCGAAGCTAACGAACTTGCAGCTGAAAATCTTACCGATAAAACGATCGGTGATGACGGAAACTATCACGGTGATATGAATGACGCATACGCCGCTCCCGAAGCGTCAAAGGAAGAAAAAGTTTTTGACCCGAGCAATGCAGTCACAGCCGAAGATTTTTTCAGCAATATGGGACGCAAGTCAACTCCGAAACCTTTGGCAGATCCCGTTGTTCTGCGTGAAGAACCTCTCCCTGAGGTCGGAAGCAGTATGAACGGACTTGATGTTTCGGCTCTTGCGACCGACGGACTTCGCGACAAATCCTACGAAAACGACGAGCTTTATCACGGCAGTATGAACGATATTCCCGATGAAGAAGCCATTGATACGGACTCGCTTGCGGTAAAGCATTTCAAAGCTGATGCTGATGACAGCGGAAATATTTATAGCGATGATGATTACGATGTTGACGAGAGCAGCATTGTTGTTGAAGAAATAAACGAATAAAAAATAGCTGTTCAGCCTTAATACTAATTTTTAATCAAAGTGTAGACAAAAAATCGGCGCAAAAGCAATATAAACCTGTTTTCAACAGCTCAAGCTTTTTCTTGATTTTTTGTACACTTTCAGTTTAAGAATTAGTATATAAAAAGGCTGAACAGCTTTTTTTTGCAAAAAAACAGCAGCCTTTTTTAGCGAAAGACTGCTTAAAACAAATTAAATGAAATAAATTAGGAGGCACGAAAAAGAATGCGCCAAAAGGAAACGCCCACCGATCATTCGGTCGGTCTTTTATACAAAACACCATTTAAAATTTTGGAAAAATCAAGCTGATAATCTTAAATATATTGGATTTCGGCGCAGATTTTTTCCTATATTTTATTGGTGTTTAGTATTACGCCCTTGGTTCGTTCAAAGTCTTACAGAATGACCTTTAAGCTGTTTCCAAAACAAATACACATCGTCTGCATCGATGTGCGGTAAATCATAACCGAAAATCGGTTGTGAAATCAAAATTATAATTGCGGCAGGCAGAATTCAAATCCGTCTGACCTTATATCATCGATTAGCTGCGGCAGAATTTCCGCATTTGTCGATGAAACACTGTGCAAAAGGTAGATCGCGCCGTTATGTGCGGCATTTCTTGCCTTTTCGAGCGAAGATGCAGGGTCGGGTTGGTTATCAACATTCCAATCACAGTATGCATAGCTCCAAAGCATTGTCTTGTAGCCAAGTTTACTGCAAACGGCAAGCGCACGTTCCGAATATTCTCCGCACGGTGGGCGAAGATACTTCATTTCGACTCCGTATTCATTTTTCACGAAGTCGTGGAGCGACATTATCTCATCCTCGGCGCTTTCGGGCGAAAGTGTCGGCAGAGATTCGTGCTTCATACCGTGGTTGCCGATGATGTGCCCATCCGCGATCATACGCTTTACAAGCTCTTTATTGCGCTTGGCATAGTCGCCCGTGAGGAAAAACACCGCTTTGACGTTCTTCTCTTTTAAGGTGTCAAGAATTTTTTCGGTATAGCCGTTTTCATAGCCTTGATCGAACGTCAGGCAGATACCTTTTGCTCCGCTGAACACAGCATAGCTGTCATATTGTTCAAACTCATCGTTGAACATCGTTGCGCCCGTCGGACAGTTGTTTTCGTCACATTCAACGCCCTGTCCGTACCCGTGAGATTCGGCTGAAAGTCCGTTCAGCTCGGAGATATCCTGTGCTGAAAGCTGATTTGCCGAAGCTGTAAAGGCAAAAAGGTTCACAGTCATAACCGCTGCTGCAAGAGCCGTGATAAGCTTTGAAAATCTCATCTGATCCCTCCATAACAAGATTTACGGATAAATCCGTACAGCATTTATTATGCATATCTTGTTATAGCTTATCACAAGTATATTATATCATAAATTTACGGAAAATAACACTACAGAGCGGTTACAATTTTATCACAAAATGTTTCCGCATATTAACAAAAATTGCGCTGTGACATTACATCACAGCGCAATTTGCAAAATCAGCTTATTTGGAAAGATAAGACTTAACAAGCTCCTGAAGAAGCTCATCTCGGTCGATATGTCTGATAAGATTTCTTGCGTTATTATACGTTGTTATGTATGTCGGGTCTTCTGATAAGATATATCCAACGATCTGATTAATGGGATTATATCCCTTTTCGCTGAGAGCGTCATATATTAATGTGAGATTCTTTTTGAGTTCTCCCTCGTTTTCCTCAATAACTGTAAATGTCATTGTCTGGTCGTTATTCATTTTATATGACCTTCCTTCTGTAATGGATTCATCTAATAGTTATATTATACTATATTTGCGGCAAAAATGCAAGTATTTTTTTATATTTTTTGAAACAAAGGTTTTGTTTTTGCTAACAAAGCGAAATTGCTGCTTAGAATAAGCTGTCAGCGATCTCATACGCTCTGTCATCGTCCGAGCAGGCAAAAAGCATAACATAGTTGCCCTTTACAACGACTTTCGCACCGTCAAGCTTATACATTTCATCGGGAGTGTAATCCTTGTAAAGCTCGACCTGGTTGTCAAGGCGCTTCTGAGCGGCTGCGCGGGCATTCTCAGCCTGTTCAGCGGAATTCATCTTGAATACAGCAAGTTCATCGGGATAAGCGCCTGAGCCGCAGATATAAACCGAAAGGGCATCTGTAGCTTCAACATCAATATCATAATATGCACCGATATCATCTTTGGTTTTCTCAACCGCGGACGGTATCTCGATCTCTGCCATTATTGCCGATGTGATATCAGCAGGAGCAGGCTCTTTCATTTCGGCGGTCGAATCGACCTTTGAACAAGCGGTGAGCATAATTATAGGCAAAACCAACATTGCGGCAAAATTTTTAAATTTCATAATTTTCCTTCCTTTACTGTGTTATCTCTGTTTGATCTGTCGATACAGAAGCCGTTTCGCTTTCGGTAACAGCTGCTTCTACTGCTGTAACTGCGGTTTCTGCGGATATCGCAGTTTCGCTTACAACTTCGGCAGAGGATTCTGTTTCAGAAGCGGTTTCTCCATCATCTGTGAGTTCAAACTGAATCCTGCTCAGAACAACGCCATAAGCTTTTCCGAGGAAATGAAGTCCGTCAGCTTCGGCATAGTCAGCCGCAAGATATCCGTCATCGTCCTGAAGCATTGTGAAGATATCGATATATTTGCATTCTTTGCTTTCAGCAGTTTTTTGGAGCTTGCTGTTATAGTCCATTATAAGCGGGATCTTTTCGGGATTCTCGCTCTCGTGAACAGCCGTAACAGGAGGTATCGACAGAATAACGATCTCCGAATCGGGTGAAGCGTTTCTAAGCTCGTCCACAAGCTTTGACATCTCTTCTGCCATATAATCCGTACTGAGGAAAGCGAGTCCGTTCGTTCCGAGCATAATGCAGATATAGTCGGGCTGCATTGCCTCTGCTTTTTCAGCGGCTGTAACACCGTTTATTTCCTTTGTTATAGCGGATTCGGGGTTAAGTCCTACCTGTGCGAAGACATTATCGGGTTCTAGATATCCAAAGCCCGAAAAGCCCGTAAAAATTGAATCTCCGATAAAAAGGCTGTTCGAGAAAAACGTCTTGTCATAATCGGTTGAGTTATATTTCGGTTCAGTTTCGCTTGTTTCAGTGGTGCTGTCGCTTGCGTCTGTTTCCTCTGTAAGTACAATATTCGCTGTGACCTGCGTGGTTTCCGTCGTTGTCATTTGTGTTATGGTCTCCGTTGGCTCGGGTTCAATAACAACAGTTTGCGAAACAGCATATTCATCGTCCCAAGGCATTTTTATCCCTATATTTGCAAGTGGATCTTTTCCCGTAAAAAAAGTATAGCTGTATAATCCAAGTGCGGAAAGGACAAGAACGATAAGTACAATTATAATAACATTCAATGTAACAAGAATCTTCGAAGTTCTTGGTTTTTCAGAATAATAATAGTTTTTTCGTGGCATTTTTAGGGGTACACCTTTCTACTGCAATAACATATTTTATTATACACTATTTCATTCGACATATCAAGTATTTTTACGAGAAAATTTCCACTCTGTAAATAAAAAAATCCGTCTTCATAAAGAAAACGGATTTATGGAGGCGCCACCCAGATTTGAACTGGGGATCAAGGTGTTGCAGACCTACGCCTTACCACTTGGCTATAGCGCCGATGGAGCGGATTACGAGGCTCGAACTCGCTACCTCCACCTTGGCAAGGTGGCGCTC
>UQKC01000002.1 GCA_900541495.1 uncultured Ruminococcus sp.
GAACGGTTTTCTCCTCACAATCAGAAAGTGAGGAAATTACTATGAAAATGACAAAGAGAATCGCTGCTATGGCAGCTTGTGCTGTAATGGCTGCTTCTTCTATGGTTGGTATGGGGGCTTCGGCGGCTGACACTCAGAGCTTTTCCCTTTCCAATTCGACAATTGCAACATATGCAGACGGTGTATTTAACGGCATACAGAAAGGTGCTTACTACAACGGAACATCATCATTTGTCAATATTACGGGAACATCAGCAAGCAATGCTGAATGCACGTTTTATAACGTTTCGTATGATAGCAGAAATATCTACGGTGTTACTACAGAATTTTCTGCCGGAACAGCAGGAAATGGATTTACAGCAACCTTTACCCCCGGGCAGTGGTATTATTATAACAACAACAAAAAAGTCTCAGGAGCTGACACCCTGAATGTTCAAGGAACATATAAGGGCGGCAAAATAACAATTAGCGGCAAGGTATATTCAAGGTAATATTTTAAGAAAGAGGTTTTGTTATGAATCGCTTACAAAAATCATTGACAGCAGTTATTGTCATTGCAGTTATTGGTATTATATTTTCTTTGGCTATTTTCAATGTCCCGAAAGATACTAATGCCGAAAATAACAATGAAACGATCATAACAGACCAAAGGCTCAATGACGGCACATTTTATTTAAATGGTGATATAAACAGCGTTAAATTTGTAATTTCAAACGGAAGCTTACAGTTAATTACTGATGATAAAGAATCCACGCAGGAGCTGTATAATTTAATTGCTGATAATAATAACGCATTTAAGGCTAATTTCAATTTTGATGATTGGTATGAGCAAATGTGCAGCGAGTGGAGCGTTCCAAAGCCTTATATAATACATCTGAACGGCTTTGGAGACTTAAATATTGCATGGGATATTGTATATGACCAAGAGGACGGAAGCATAGTTGGTTATTACAGCGGTGATTATATGGACGAAAATAATTTCAATTATAACGGCTGCCGTTTTACAAGGTCAGCAACAGGTTCTTAAATCTCAAACAAACATAAAAATCTTGGAGAAATCCAAATACAATAAGAGATAAATTTTTTAACGCAGACTTCAAATGCACTATAAAAATACATCAGGATAGACAGAACGGTTTTCTCCTCACAATCAGAAAGTGAGGAAATTACTATGAAAATGACAAAAAGAATTGCTACTATGACAGCTTGTGCGGTTATGGCTGTTACATCAATGGTGGGCATGAGTGCTTCGGCAGCTAATACTACCTTGTTAAATGAAACGGAAAGCAATAACACAATTCAGACTGCCGATAATATTACTTGTAACAATGTGGTTTCAGGAAGACTTTCGTCAAGTTCTGACGTTGATTACTTTAGTTACTTTGCTCCTGCAACAGGTTACGTTAATATTCAGCTCGGACTTTCAGGCAGTGATTATAAGCTGACATTGCTTAACAATTCTGGCAACACATTAGCTACATCAAGTAATGTCGGTGTTACTGCGGGCGAGAGTATCAGATACTATGTCAATGCCAACACTCTTTATTATATAAAGGTATCTACTCAGTCTACTACTTACAGTTCATCATATAAGCTTTATGCTTCATATCCATACACAACAGCAAATTCTTGGTATCCACAAATAGATGCTGTTTCAGGAAGTTACGAACGTTGGAACACATATAAATTGGATACTCTTACAACGAGTGGCAGCAAAAAGTTTATGATAAACGGAGAAAAGGGCGATTTGATGTATCAGGGGTGCGCTCTTGCAAGTATTGCAATGGTATTAAATAATCAAGGAGCGAAAACTGTAAACAATATAACAGATTATCGTACCGGATATTACGGAAAGGCTTACGCCGACCCATTTATCGTTGCAATGATTAATGCAAATTTAACATCTGTCACAAGTTCAAACAGTACATCATTAGTAGCAGGAATACAAGATTGGGAAAGAATAGCTAAAGCATTTGGAAAAACGCTAAATAACGGTCATACAGCGACATGGGATTATGCCGTTAGTTTGGTTTCATCATATCCGCAGGGAGTAATTGTTAAATTTAACAATTCTACCTATGGTTCGCATTATGTTGTTTTGACCAAAGCTTCTAATTCAAATGGATATTTGATTTATGATGTCGGAACAAACGGCAACTCAGGAAATGGTAAAACGTGGAGCGATTCACGTATAAGCACAAAATACACACAATCACAGGTTGTTGATGTTATTACAATAAGTTAGGAGTAATATTTATGAAAAAATATTCAGCAGTAATTTTTTTGACATTACTATTAACATCATGTTCAATTGACTATAATGCAAATAATGGACTATCAGATGTTTCAGCAATTACAGAAAATAGTGAAATGCTGGATAATTTTTCATCAATTTGCGATTATACCGAAACAACCGTTTTTGCTTCAACAACGGTTGTTTCGGATACGTCTGAGAGCCTTTCTGAAGAAACGATAACTTTTGAGAATAGTAAGGAAATTATCCCTTTCAGTTATGAAAATAATACGGCGGAAAACGATTATTCGTCGTATACCGACATAGAGGACGAAATAAAAATTCTGCTTAAGCAAGCAGAAAATTTATATTATGATTTTTTTCTGCGTGTGGACGAAACAACCTTTAATTGGGAAAAAACCGTAACAATTTCCATAACAAACGAACTCGATGGTTGGGAACCTTACAGCTATGATAAAGAGTATTCATTAACGGGTATCTCATATGATAGCTTTAAAGAAGCCTTACTTCAGGTCTTTACAGATGAATTTACAGAAAATGAATTGCTTAAGACAGGTCTTTACATAGATTATAATGGTGAGTTATGCTATTACACATCTTTCGGATATGAATGGAACGATTGCTTTGACACCATAAATTTTTCTATAGCTAACCAAACCGAAAGCGAAATGACAATTATAGGAACGGCTCATTATTCAGACCCCGATGACCGTTCTATCACGTGGGAACGCGTTTTGGAATATGATATTGTATTAACTGAAAATGGGTGGCGTGTAGATTCATTTGAAAATTGGGATTAACAAAACGGACAAGGAAACAACCTTGTCCGTTTTGTTATTCTAAATTCAAACAATATTTAACTATTTTTACTTGAAATATCGCATAAAATAATATCTTTCAATAATTTGCTTGTGCAATATTGGTTCAACGACATTCCTGCCGCTTCGGCAGCTTTTTGCAATTCTGCCTTTTTCCCTTTTGGAAGCCGGATATTAAGCTGATCGTAATTTGCTTTGTTCCACCTGTCTTTTACTGCGGAAGTTGGTTTACTCATAAAATAGTCCTCCTGTTTTAAATAAATAGATTTAAGCGGAGCGAAAACGCTCCGCTTGGCTTATTAGTTCCAATACTTTTTTGCTCTGTAGATATAAGCGTTCTCGTCAGCTCCGTGTTCGGATACATAGGATTTAGCAAATTCTATAGCTTCTTCTTCACTTTTGGCTTCAACGTATCCCTGTGGGAATGCGCAAGCCCATTCGCCTGTGTAGCAATATCCGTTTTCTTCTTCTGTCATTTCAACGTAAAACTTTTTCATGATTATTACCTCTTGTCTTTCTGCCTGTCGGCGTTTAATATTGCTTCGTATATATTTTTGCGGAGATTAACCGCTCCGCTCGGTTTTGTCATTTTATTTATTGTTTTCTTTCCATTCTTCACACGCTTTTTTAGCGGCTTCTTTTACGTTTTTCATGTTTACAATGAAATTCTCATTTCCAGTTAGTTCGATAAGGTCTGCTATAGATGGATATTTGTATACAGTGTAGCTCTTGTGGCTGATGTCGTAGTATTCATCTGTCCAAACTTTTCCAGTGTCTCGGTCAATCATCAAATTACCGTAATGCGGGCTATAATATCCGCCTTTATTTAGCCTTTTGTAGTCTCCTACTGCTTTTTTTACGCCTGTGATTTTAATGTCATTCATAATTTTACCTCTTGTCTTTCTACCTGTCGGTGTTTGTGTTGTTCTTTACTGTACTTATATTATAGCATACTGTTAGCAGTATGTCAATACTTTTCTGACAATTATTTACAGTTTGTATGAATATACAAATATTGTCAACATAAGCTTTATAATTTCAAAATAATGCCAATAGCCAAATATAAAAAATAACCCCTGATTTACAAGCATAATCAGAGGTTTTAAGTATTCAATTTTTTCTTTGCTCTAAGCCATTAGTATGCAGCTATTATTTCTTTGATAGAAATTCGGTAAATGAATCTGCACCCAATTTCCTCCGTTTCTTCATCATAGATGACCATATAGCGTTGCCCTCATCTTCGGTTATCAATCCCTTTTCAAGAGCTTCGGCTAAAATATCTCCTGTTGTGATATGTTTGAGTCCGAACTTTTCTATGTAGAAGCTTATATCTCTTAAATTGTTGCTTGCAAGAATGCCGTCCTTTTCTTTTGCCAAGGCTATTGAAGCGGCTTCACCGTCACCGATGATCTTATAGCCGTTTTTGGGGTCAGTCGTCATCTGAACATAGAGCTGATACTCACTTGAAGAAATATCCATATCGTATATCTCAGCATCTCCTGATTCTATCAATGTGTCTATACGTTGTTTAAGATGTGAAACACATGGATTTGAAAGCTCCTTGTATGTCTGCTTTGGAATAATGATTCTTCGGGAATAGAGCTGAACGAGAAGATTCTGACCGTTGACCCATAAAAAAGCAGAGATGCAGTCACTATCGAAAAAGAGTGAATCAGTCATTAAGCTCCTCCTCTTCCGCTTCATCACCGTAAACAAGGTCCGGTCTGAAAGCTTCAAGTAGAAGCTGATCATATTTTCCGTCCGAGATAATGCCATTATCAAGCAGCTCCTGCGCCTGCTTGATATAATAGCCGTATGTCCTGCGCTCTTTTTCGGAACGTGACGGTTTATACAGTGATGTGTCAAAGCCGAGCATGGCAGCCGTTCGGGTAACATTTCGGCGGTATTCATCAAACTGTTTTTGATCTATATACTTTTCATTTAATAATCTGTAAAGCATTGCCTGATGACTTACTCTGTAGTACTGCTCCAGTTGAATGACCTTTTCAAGGGGTACGGGTTCGCCGTCTTTTTTTATTACTTCTTCTCCAAGCGGCATTAAAAAAAATGAAGCAAACCAGTCTGCTTTTTGCTCTGTTTCATTGCCGATTCCAATGGCTTTTTTGCATATTATACTGCTCTGATCGTTATCATAGTAGTAATGATACAGCTCATGAGCGATCGAAAAATTCTGTCTGCCAACTGACATAGATGAATTTATAGCAATAATAGTGTCTTTACCGATTTTTACGCACATACCGCTGATATTATCGCCCATTGGATAAAGGACAAGCGAAAGGTGTTCTATATTCTGAACAACAGCAAAAACATCTATTGGAGAAACATCACTTTCACCGAGTTTTTTTCTCGCTGCAATAGCCTGCTGAAATATTTCCAATCTATCAATCATATCATTCACCTGTTTTTTCAGTCATAAAATTTGCATTTAAAGCAATTTTATTTATGAAAGCTATTGTTTGCAAATCTTCAGGTGTCAGGTCACTTGCTCGGAACGCAAGAGCGGTTGACGGAATGGCTGCATTGTTTGAAAAAGATGATACGGGAACACCAAACAATGCGGAAAGACTGTCCAACATATCCGATGTCAATGACCGTTCACCCTTTTCAATTTTTGAAACCATACTCTGATCAACACCTAAAAAGTCTGCAATATTCTTCTGAGTATATCCGCTGTTTTCACGGAACTCTTTAATTTTGCCATTAATACTCATATTAAGTTCCCCCTCAATCAGTTCTTAATATATTATTATATAGCATAGTTGTCATATTGTCAATACATTTTTATATAAAAAATATGACGGAAAACGTGGCATTTATCTGTCCGTGTATTTACACATAATCCAGCTCATCTGCATTGCAGAACAAGATCATTTTGGAAAATGCCCACAGCCACATGGTCGCAAAAGTAAAAGCAATAGACAGTGCCTGAAAAATAACAGGAAGAAATTGAAAAAAGACTTCCAAACCTATTATAAGCAGCAGTAAAATGACAGTGTTTTTTAATGAATCAATTTTTCCGTTATCTATAAGTTCCCAAACTGCTTGGATAATAACGCCGCCTAACGTCATTGCAGAAAATACTTTTCCAATGGCTGATACTATTGCACTGCCGACCTGAAAAAAGGTTACTACTGTATGATTAAATCCCCATATGACAGAAGTGAGCAGTGCGATAATCACAAATAAGACAAGCCGAAAGGGAAAAGATACTATTTTAATGATTGTCATGTTTTCTCCCTCTTTTCAAAGTAACATAATCCATTTTCGTCACTGACAAATATGTATTCCTTTTTGTTATAACCTCCCCACACTTTTTGGCAGGAAAGGCATTTGTACTTTGTGATCCTCATCGTTGGTTCAATGCTCATATCACCTAACATTGCCCCGATTCGATTGCTTTTATCTTCAATATCAATGCCATTTTCACGCAAACAATGTTCGGATACATAGCTATATGTCGTTACAAGTGTTCCCATTACAGGAGTACTGCCACAATATGGGCATTTAACTAAATTCGGTTTAGTTTTTTCTTTCATTCTATTTTCCTTTCAGAGTGTGTCATCATGACACATTTAAGTTTACTTTTGATTTTCACCTGAATCTCTCAACAAATCTTTGCTGTCAAAGTAATCACCGATGTTATAGGAATTATAAATATCTTCGCTTACATCAAAAGAATTGTTTCCTTGATGTGTTTTGCCCTCATATTCAAATTCTCCTCTGATATATATACGGTAAACTGTAGGAACATAGCTTTGGTTATTGTTAAAGCCGTAACCGAATTTTCCGTTATAATAAACCAGTCCTCCATCGCTTTTTGTGTGACCGTTAATTATTTCCTTATCCGTAATAATTCCTGCTGAAATGCTCGCTTTGGAGTTGTAGCTTACTTTTTCACCTAAGAGTTTAAAACATTTTGATATTCCAAACAAACCTGAAACCAACATAAGAATAAGTATTACTATCTTAATTATGTCGAAAACAAGGTCGGCGTCGAAAAAAGAATAAAAAGGTGATTCTCTTTTTTCTTCATTTACATCAGTAGTGTCGTTCATATTATCAATTTTTCTCATTTCATTTTCCTTTCAGAGTGTGTCACCGTGACACACTCTCAAAATATTCATTTAACAGACGTGAGGACAGCTCATCAAGTTCACTGTCGGACAGAGAAATGTTATACTTTTTGCGCAACTTTGCGTACATATCAACTGTTGGCTTCTTATCTTCCTTAGCTGTGAGAATAGAAAGAATATCTTCTGCTTCTACCAGTCCGCTGTTGCTCTCTGTAAGGCTTCTGATACGCTTTGCAAGACCGACAGACAATCTTACCTTTGCTTCGCTCAGAGCTTGATATAGAGCGAGCTGAACGTCTGTATCAAACTTGGCGATATAGTCAACCGCACCGATATTGATAATACCTGTGTCGGTCATATCCTGCAATTCGGGAATAAGGCGGTTCACATCGAGATAGCGGTACATTGTTTTTCGGGATACATCAAACTTGACTGCTATTTCTCCTGCTGTAATCTCATCATCGTTTCTAAGCTGCATATATCTTGCAAAGATTTTGCCATATTCGCTTGGCAGCGTTTTGTCTCTCTGAATGTTGCTTTCGGTAAGAATCCTGAAAACTTCATCGTCTGAATAGTCCCTAACAATGCATGGCACTGAGATCTGATTGAGAGATTTAGCCGCTTCATATCTATGATGACCGCAGATCACTTCGTATAAATCGCCCTTTGGTCTGACACGCAAAGGGGTAATAATGCCGATATCCATTGCACTTGCCGCTATCTGTTCAACCTTTTTGGGATTGATCTTGTACGGCTGACCACCGTTCTTATCCATATACGGCTTCAAGCGAGAAAGTTCAATGACCGTGATTTTCTCTTTGCCGCCCCATACATCAGAATAGCTTTCCTCCAGTTCGGTCGGGATACTATCCTCAACCTTATCTTCAATAGCCTTACGGCTGTTTTTCATTGCTGTAAAATCAATCTTTGCCATACTATCCTCCTGAGTGTGTCATCGTGACACATTTACTTATAAATATGTATTTCCTTCTCTGTATGATTAATTGTATAAAAATGTGTTCCTATTGTACAAGTAACAAATCCATTCTTATCATCGTTTTCAAGAAGGTCTTTATAAATAAATCTCCCTTCTTTTCGATCGATAGTATATCCAGATCTTATATATTCTTGAATGTCGCTACGGAACTTCATATTAGGTTTTAAATTAGTTATAATGCTTGTACCAATCAATAATATGATAATAATGAGGGATATTTCATAAGGAATTAAGAGTAGTACAGCAAAAATAGCTACGAATGCAACTATAATTGAACTTATAAAAAGCACCTTGAATTTCATTGTATTTTTCCCTTTTAAGTCTTTGAATATCATTGTGATTCATCCTCGTTTTCATCGCTTTTCAGACTAAGTCCGAAATATTTCTTTTCAAGTTCTATAAGACCGGGATATTCGATTT
Source organism: uncultured Ruminococcus sp. (assembly GCA_900541495.1). Lineage (GTDB taxonomy): Bacteria > Bacillota > Clostridia > Oscillospirales > Ruminococcaceae > UMGS363. Next base: position 8,584 of record UQKC01000002.1, read on the forward strand.
CAAGGCAGTCACAGATAATATCAAGCATTTCCTGCATAGTATTGATTTTTGCGTATTTGCCTGTTTTGTTGTTGTTCCAATCATCCCACATACTATCGAGCTTTTTATAGTATGGCTTTTCAAGCTCATAGTTGACCGCTGCCATTATCTCATCGAAAACATCATCAGCCTCCATAACACATCTTTCGCTTGTGCCGTGATATTCAGCGTGTTCTTTCCATTTAAGCTCATTTACAACGTCCATTACAAATCCGGCAGTTGCTATGAGCTGCTGCCACTCTGGAACATCATCGTTAAGAAGATACTCCTTGAACTTTCTGAGCTTGTTCACAAGTTCTTCGTTGGCTAATTCATCGTGTACGCATTTATTATTATCCATTATTCTTTCCTCCCTGAGTGTGTCACCGTGACACATGAAAAATATACAAATGGTTATCGGATATGTCCTGCTTCTTCACGGAGCATAAGAACCTTTTTTCGTAGAAGCTCGTTTTCTACTTTGAGCAGTTCAAGCTGTTCATCACGAAATTTATCTTTCTGCTTCTTCCGCTGCCGGAGATTATAAACCCTAAGAGCTGTTTTCTGACGGTCAGATTCCTTTCGGCAGTCAGGGCAGTATTTCACACTGATATGACTGTACCAGTCTGCATTATTCACATTGGAAATCATTGCACCGCACCTAACACAATATTTTACATCATTCATAATTGGTCTCCCCTCTCCTCGGAACCGGATAGTTTTCGTTACAGTTTTCGTTACAACGTTCGGACATTTTTTGAATTTCTGAGTTGAGGGCAGACCTCAGTCGGCAGCGTTCGGAATATGCAATTTTGAGTAATTCCTCGGACGTACTGTTGTTTCCGTCAACCCATAAATCATATCTGAATTTGTCTCCAACGCCGTTTATCCACTCACACGATATTATCTTTTCATGCTCATCGGGGGAGCAGATTGAAACATCTGTTATCATTTCTTCAATAGTGGAAAGCTTTTCACGAAGTTCACTTAGATATTCAATTTGTTCCGAAATGTGCTGAAAATCTATATCACCATTTTCTTCAGACCTTTTATTATGATTATGTATTCTATACAATCCGTAAATAATTGCGGTACAATATAAAAAACATATAATTATATCCATAATTCATCTTTCCTCTTGACTAAAGGTGAACGATACGATATAATAGTCGTATCGGACTTTTCGTTCGTGTTACAGAGCAGAACCGTGAGTGTAGGAGCTTGGCGGTCTGCTCTGTTTTTTTAAAGCAATACAACTAATGACTTAATCATACATTAAACCTCCTCATGTTCGTCGGTCTGATTGGCAGCCGAAGGAATGATTTCTTCTTTTTTCTCATCTTCTTTTTTCTCATTATCATGCCATTTGAGAACATCAAAGACAAAGTAAATAAATGTAAGAAAGGCGTATATAACTAACGCAAATAAAAGCAATACAACTAAGGACTTAATCATAATAATCACCTCAAACTTTCCTTTCCGTGTCACGGTGACACACTTCGCATTCATACACTATCTTTTATAATTTCTTCCGCAAGCTGTCTGAATGCCTGTCCGAGGGAGCTGCTCTTATCAAATACACTGCTTTTCTGATTCATGATTGCCTTTTCTGTCTGTGCCGGACAATATGGAATTGCAGTTCTGAATGTGATACGGTCATACTCATCACGAATTGAATCGGCAAGTGAAACACTTACATTTGTGCGCTGCATTTTATTTAAAAGTATTCCGAGAACACGCAGATTTCGGTTCGTACTGTTATTGATGGAAGCAACCTTGTTCAGCATTTTGTCAAGACCCTCATAAGCATAAATTCCGCTTTCAACAGGGATAATTACATAATTGCTTGCGTTCATTGCATTGCTTGCAAGCAAGTCGAGAAGCGTTCTGCAATCGAGCAGTATGTAATCATATTCTGCGAATACGTCATTGCTCAGAATACGCCTGAGAATGTAATTGCTGTCCTCATCATTCGCCATAGTGCTTGTGATGTTGGTGAGCATAGGCGAGGACGGTATGTAGTCGATACCGCTTCCATTATGACGAATTACGTCCGAAAGATTTGTATCAATATCAGCAACAGCATTGTAAATCAATTCGGCAACTGTAAGCTTACCGTCCTTAATGTAGCCGAGGGTCCGGCTTGCGTTCTGCTGTTGGTCAAGGTCAATGACAAGAACCTTTTTGCCAAGCTGCACAAGACCTCCTGCTACATTTACTGTTGTGGTTGTTTTTCCTACGCCGCCCTTTTCTGAGCATACCGAAATTATCTTTGACATAATCATTTCCCCCGTTCTTTTGAACCTATTTTTTCAATGCTCTCGATGATTTTTTCAAGAACTTCTCGATTTTCATCTTTGCCCGAAATTCTCATAATATCAAGTGCAAAGTTCATTCCCTGAACAAAGCCAAGATTCTGAGCAGAGTAAGCATATTCATTTATCTGAGCTGTTAATTCATTTGCGGTTTCATCAATACACTTACCGTTTCTGAAAAATTCTTTCTTCCACATATTGTCGTTGTTACTCTCATAGTCCTCTTGATAGTCACACAAAATCTGCTGTAATTTTTTTAAAATGTCTGTGTTTTTATGACCCATTTTAAGTCCTCCCTATATATGATTAAAAGTTTTTTATTTCTGCTTATTCACCTCACTTTTGAATAAGTCTGCCAAACACTCCGGCGATAAATTTGCGGCTTCGGCAAGTGTTCTGATTAGAGAAATCAAGTCAAGTATCTTATCAAAGTATAGTGCCTGAGCCTTTTCAGAACAGTTATCGGTAAGCACATAAAAATTAGCAGAATTGATTTTTACAATGTCTGCATCAATCAGACATTTGTAAATCGCACTCATCTGCCGTCCTGCATTATAATCCTTTGATCTGAGACAGTCACCGGATTTCTTTTCTCCTGACGTTATAGAGAAAATAATTTCATTCAGAACCTGTTCTTTTATTCCTATTTTAGTATTCAAGATATTCACCTTTCTGCTTTTAATTACGGGAAAAGTATAAAGCGCATACTTCTAAGTGCAATCCCTTAACGTATTATCTTTAAAGTTGTAGCTGAAATTTACCGCTCCTCTCGGATTTACTTATACCCCCTCTCCCTATGTACATATTATAGCATAAGCCCAACAAAATAGCAATAGTATATACATATATTTTTAATATTTAACCAAATGTGCTTACTCAAGTTCGCCCTTGGATTTTTTACGTTCCTCTCGTTCAATTTCAAAATATCTTTCAATTTTTTCCTTGGCAGTTTCCAATGAGTTAAGTGATTTTTTTATGTCATGATAGTTCTCAAGCAATGCTTCTCTCTGAGTTTCTTCTTCCGTAATTTTCATTTCGAGAACAGCTCTGTTGGGGAGGGTAGTACCTGTATATTTTTCCCTCAGCCATTCCTTGGATGAATTAAAGATTGAAAGATCTTTACTGTGTTCACGCATGAATTTTTCTTTTGAAGATGATTTCAGAAATTCATCGTGAACCGCTTTCATTTCCCAATAGGTATTGAGCATTTTCAGAAGTTCTCTTTGTTCAATAATTGATGATTCATAATCATTAAGTTTCTGAACAACATCAAATCTTTGGTCATACATATCCGATATTTTTTCATCGAGCTGTTCGACAGAACCAACTCCGTAATCGGACAGAAAGTTCAAAAGCCTTGAAGCTTCCTGCATATTTTTTAAAGCTGCCCACCTGTTCAGACCTACAGCTTTATCATCATTTATCTTATAAAATCCGGTATCTTTTGAGATGCTTGCAGTACGTTTTTTCACCTGACGGTCAATACGTTTTTTTATCTGTTCGGGGTCGTAGTACCAACCTAAACTTTTACGGCTGCACCTTGTGAACCGTTCCTGTTCCTCAGCTCTGAACGATAAAGAATGTCCCCTGATTTTATATTCATAATTCATCTCGTTCTGCATTCTGTTCAGAAAATCATCAAAGCTGTCGGAAGTCATAATGCAACTGTCAATAGCATTTTTCAGCTTGCTCTTATATGAATTTTTCTTCATATCCTGAAGCCATTCATAGTAGCATTTTCCATAACCCTTTTCAGGCATTTCAATGACGGATAATTTATTCTCTATGCAAATATCGTCACTTATTTTTCTTAACTGTTTCCATGCCGGATTATTCTTTCTGTCATGCTCCGTTCCAAAAGATAAGCCGTTCTCGAAATTCACTCCGCATATTATCAAATGGTTGTGGATATGCCCACGATCTGTGTGGGTGGAGATAACATATTCATACTTTCCTTTAAGCAATTCGTCCGCTGTTTGTATTCCGATTCTATGCGCCTGTTCGGGTGTAACCTCGTCAGGCTTAAATGATTGTATGCAGTGATAAGCAAGATTCTTTCCGGAATAATGATGTTTGTTTCTTGTCTTTTCAAACTCTAAAAAAGCAGTCTGCTCAGAGCAAGCAAAAGATGAAACAAGAATTTTTTCATCTGTCTTTTCAGGGTTCGCAATGTAAGCGATCGCCTTTTCAACCGTACTTTTAATCGGGTGTATTTTCGTGTACGCCATTCGTTTTCTCCTCCGTCACGTTCATGAAAAGCTTCATGATTTCAACTTGCTGTTTCATCATAGCTTCAACTTTTTCCTGTAGATCAAGCAGGTCTGCTTCGTAAAAATCGCTTGTTGAATTGATACGCTTGGCAATCTGATTTATGTTCTTGGCAGCATTACTCATAAGGTAATTGTTCTTTCGGATCTCGTTTTCCAAATCCGAATAATCATACCTTATACACTGTCCGTCAATCGCCATTTTCCTCAAATACGCTTCACGGTTTTTAATATGGAGCAAGTTCATTCGTGCCTGAATAAATTTCAGTTCTTCATCATCTACTCTGAAAAATATTCTTTTCTTTCGGGTTCTCTGACTTTCCTTTTTATCATTTTTTTCGCTCATTATTTTTTCCTTTCCTGTCATCTCAGAGGGCTTGGGAAACCTCCCAAAAATATTTTCGATTTTATCGAAAATCGGCGAGTGGACACCCACTTGCGTTGCTTGCTATTTTAGAAACCAACTTCGTCCCCCTCTTGCAATGCTATAGCTTTACCCCACTGTATGCACCCCCATACTTTTCCCCCCACACGCCCAATATAGGCAGGGGACGAATCCCTATATATATTATAGTGAAAAATGATGGTGTTTGTAAATAGGAAACATTTTGTTAAAACAAAAAAATATATTTTGAAGTATTTACATAACATTTGCTTTAAGGTATAATGAATATAGAAAGATCTTCCATACTTTTTGCGGTTTGAACCGTAAATTTATTTTTGGAGGTCTTTCGCTATGAGCAAAAGCAAAAAAGAATTCCGTCTTGAAGATGGTACTCCCGTAACGAGTACCGAAACAGTTTACAAAGCGTATGCGAGTAAACGAAATAAGGAACGTTATCTCAAACGCAGGCAGGCTGAATATGAAAAAATATCGCTTGACGATAACAGTGCATATGATATAGCTGCTGAGGATAACACAGAGGAGACGGTCGAGAAAGAACATGAAATTGCAATGCTCCGTCATGCTATCAAAACTTTGACCGTAAGGGAACAGGGTTTGATAATGGATTACTTTTTCAATGATTACTCCCTGAGAACCTTGGCAATCAAATACGGAGTAAGCCACACTAAAATCCATTCTGAAATTGATTTCGCTTTATCCAAATTAAAGGACTACATAGTCAACAATGGATAAAGCGTAAAATTATGCACTATACCAAATCTTTATTAACTTTCTGTTAAATAGGCATAATTTCAATTACAGTCGCTTGAAAATTTCACTATTTATTATAGAGGAGAGAAAATTTATCCTCTTTAATACATACAGTATCTTGAAAATTTAATATCGAACATTTACAGAGTACATAAAATCATTTCGGTGTCCGCCAAGATCTCCTGTTCCGTTGGGAAACGCAACAAACCATGATGAACCATTACGGTGAAATTAAGGAATGAGCGACAGCCATGCTTTGCTTACGATTCACGTCAATGAATCGGAACGGCAGCCGAAAGATTTGTATAATGATACTTCCGCATTGAACGCCTCACCGCATTGTGCGGCTCACCCACAAGCATGGGAAGAAGCATTGCATTTGCATTGACTTATGATAACAGCATGACGAACTGTTTCTCTGTATTGTTCAAATCTTACGTTAGGAGTTTGGTTATGAAAGAAAACAATAACAATGAATGTGTCAGCAGTAAGTATGAGATTGATGACAGTACATTTTATGTTAAGTCAATCTTTTCCTCCGACAAACCAAAAGAAGTTGCAGAGAAGATAGAAAAGCTTATTAAAGCAGAAATTGATACTATTGCAATAAAAATTTAACTTTTGTCCGCAGCCAACAAAAGAAAGTATATGTTATAATTTGTTTGTACAATTTTCTTTTGTTTGACTGCATAGGAGGAATTTTATCATGTATCAGTCAAACAACCATTCGACTTACGCAGCACTGTACACTCGCTTCTCTCGTGACGAACCCGATGGTGAAAGCAACAGCATTGCAAATCAAAAGAAATTGTTGCTGAACTATGCACACAGCAGAGGGATAGTCAATACAAAATTTTTTGTTGATGACGGTTTCACCGGAACGAATTTTAACAGACCTGATTTTAAGGCAATGATCGCTGAATGTGAAGCAAAAAAAATCAGCACAATAATCGTCAAAGATATGTCACGTTTAGGACGTAACTATCTTATGGTCGGTTATTATACTGAAATCTATTTTCCCGAAAATAATATTCACTTTATTGCAATAAATGATGATGTCGATTCGGTAAAAGGTGACAACGAATTTACTCCATTCAGAAACATTATGAATGAATGGTATGTCAAAGATACAAGCAAAAAAGTAAAGTCCGTCATTCATAATAAAGGAATGTCGGGAGAGAGAATTTGCAACAATGTTATTTATGGATACAAACATAACCCCGATAATCCAAAGGAGTGGATCGTTGATGAAGAAGCTGCTCAGAATGTCAGGACAATCTTCCAAATGTTTCTGAACGGAAAGGGAACTTCTCAGATAGCAAAGTATCTTCATTCCGAGAAAATTCTTGTTCCGTCTGTTTACGCAAGGGAACATGGAAAAATCTCTGCAAGGGCAACTCCTGCCGATCCTTGTCTTTGGGACAGCAAAACCATCAGGGAAATGCTCAAACGCCAAGAGTATGTAGGAGATACGGTCAATTTCAAAACAAAAAAAGTATCGTATAAGAGCAAGAAAAAAATATATTTGGATAAAAGTGAATATGTTATTTTTCCTGATACGCAAGAACCGATTATTGACCGTGACACATACGAACGTGTTCAAAAAATAATGGAGAGCAGAAAAAAAGTGCCGATAGTCAGAGAGCCTGATCCTTTAGGCGGCTATATTTTTTGTGCTGATTGCGGCAGCAGAATGTACATTACAAGAAGCACTGTTTTTCCGAAAAAGAATTGCTATCATTGCGGCAGATATAAACGTTCATCGGAACTTTGCTCATCACACTACATAAGAGAATGTGTTATCAATCAGCTAATACTGAATGAGCTTCAAAAAGTTTTTTCTATCGTCAAAAATGATAGAGAAAGATTCTTGAATGTTGCCATTCAGAGCTATGCGAACAGAACGGCTTACGATGTGAAAAGACTTCGCAAAGACAAGCAACTCTGTGAGCAAAGAATACAGGAACTTGATGTTCTTATCAAGAAAATTTTTGAGCAGTCTGTTCTTGGAACTCTGAGCAAGGAACGCTTAGCAACTTTAGCCGCCGGATATGAAAGCGAGCAAGCAGAAATAAAAAATAAGCTGTCTGCAATATCGAAAGAAATCGAAATCACAGACAGCAAACAGCTTAATGCTGACAGATTCATTGCTATTGTAGATAAATACACAAACATTGATTCCCTTACTCCTGAAATCATGTCGGAGTTCATCGACAAAGTGTTGGTGCATAAACCAATATACGATGGGAATAACAAAAGACATCAGACCATTGAAATTTATTTCAATGGAATAGGTGCATTCGACTACGATAGCTGCAATTCATAAGCAGTGGCTTCGTAGAGTGACTTCAACACCCCTTGACCCCTGCAAGCCTTTGAAAACAAGGCTAAATTCTTTACAGAATTACCTAAACTTTAATTTGGTGGCAACTTGTGCTGTTTTTTTATTCAACCGAAATAATATAATAGTACACCGGCTGTCCGCCGTTGACGTTCATTACTTCTACTTTATCGCCGAACTTTGTCTGGACAAGTTCGGTGAGTGCTTCGGTATTTTCGTCGTCGGTATCTGCACCGCTGATTATGGTGACAAATGAAGATTCGCCCGTTATCATTTTCTTGATAAGCTTATATGCGGCTTTGGTTACTTCCTTATCGGTAACGGCAAGCTTTCCGTTTTCAAGTCCGAGTATTTCGCCCTTTTTGATATTCTTTCCGTCGAAGTCGCTGTCGCGCGCTGCGAATGTTACAAGTCCTGTTGAAACGTTCTCGAGGGCTTTTGACATATTCATACGGTTGGATTCATAGTCAGCGGACGGGTCAAAGTTCATCATTGCGGTAAGACCCTGCGGTATTGTTTTCGTTTGGAGGACGCAGACGCGTCTGTCGGCGAGCTTTACTGCCTGCTCGGCTGCCATAATGATGTTTTTATTGTTCGGGAGGACGAAAACTGTTTCTGCGGGGGTTGCGAGGATAGCTTTAAGGATATCGTCGGTGGATGGGTTCATTGTCTGACCGCCCGTTACGATATTATCCGCGCCGAGGTTGGTGAAGAGGTCTTCGATGCCTTTTCCCGAAGCTACGGCTACGAAGCCGAATGGCTTTTCGGGTGCGGCGGGGATGAACTCGCGCACCTTCATAACCGCGGCTTCTTTCTGCTTATTCTTATGCTGGTGGCGCATATTGTCTATTTTGAGGTTGGTGAGTGCGCCGAAGAGGATAGCTTCTTCGATAGCCTTTCCAGGGTGGTCGGTATGGACGTGGACTTTGATTATATCCTCGTCTTCGACGGCAACGACGCAGTCGCCGATCGTTTCGAGAAATGCTCTCAGGCGTGAAGCGTCGGGGCAACCGGGGTTCTTGTTTACGATGAATTCCGTACAGTAGGTGAAGTTGATCTCCTCATCGAAGTCGCCGACCGCGGTCTTGGAGGTGGAGTTTTCCTTTGTTTTTTCGTCTTCGACGGCTTTTCCGCCGCTGAAAACATCGAGCATTGCGCGCCAGATGATGATAAGTCCCTTGCCGCCTGCGTCAACTACGCCTGCTTTTTTGAGGACGGGGAGCATTTTCGGGGTCTGTGCGAGTGCTTTATCCGCTTCGTCGCAGACAGCTGTCCAGAGCCGGACTTCGCTTTCGGCTGTCGGTGCGAGCTGCGATGCTTTTTCCGATGCGAGTCTTGCGACTGTGAGTATCGTACCCTCGGTAGGGTTCATTACGGCTTTATATGCGCCTTTTACGCCGAGTTCGAGCGCATTTGCGAGGTCTGCGCAGCCGATCTCGTTCTTGCCCTTAAAGGCTTTGGAAAATCCTCTGAACAGGAGGGAGAGGATAACACCCGAGTTTCCTCTTGCGCCTCTCAAAAGGGCTGCAGCGGCGGTATCTGCTGCTGTGGACGCGGTGCAGTTGTCGTTCATCACTTCAAGCTCGCGCATTGCATTGCCCATTGTCATAGACATATTTGTACCGGTATCTCCGTCCGGGACGGGGTAGACATTGAGTTCGTCCACGGCACGTCGGTTATTGGAGATCGATGCGGCACCCGATATAAAAGCTTCTCTGAGCATTTTTCCGCTTATCACTATTTATTATTCCCCTTTCGGTATTAAGCGCTGAAAAGCACTTCATTCAAGCATACCGTCGATGAAGACGGAGATCTTTGATATTTTGAGTTCTGTTTTATCTTCGACCGTATAGCGTATCTTATGTGAAAGATTTTCGGTAACGGCGGAGATGTTCGTTCCGTAGAGAACGGAGATATGCAGCGAAACGGTGATCTTGTTGTCAGCGCCGACCGACAGCTTCACGCCGCGTCTGCCCTTTATATCCGCTTTTTTGAAAAGGCTGACAAGATGATATTTCTTTGTATCGACAGGGTTAAGGTCAGCAACGCCGAAGCACTGTGACGCTGTATGGCTTATGAGCGAAACAAGGTAATCCTCGGAGATACCGATCTTGCCGAGATAATTTTCAACTGTGATCAATAGGATCATCTCCTTATAGTCATATAAATCAATTATAACATATCCGCTCCGATTTTTCAAGTGTTTGAGCAATTTTCGATACAAAAACGGCTTTGTTTAACAAAACATAAGAAAATTAGACAAGTTGCTGAAAAGATTAAAAAACTATTGCTTGTTTTTTGAATATATGCTATAATATTTTTAATAATCAAAATGGGTGAATCGTATTTTTTTGTTGATATGGTATAAAATAGATCTGATACAGAGCGGAGATGAAATATATCTATGGGCAAAGCGAAAAGCGAAAAGAGCAGAACCTTGAAGCTTATAGCAGGTTTTTTTGCGGCTGTTATACTTATACAGGGGTTAATATACGTTATTTCGGCAAATTCGCACGAAATGTTCAGGCAGATAAACCGTGAAGCTGAGCAGAATCTTTACAACTCAGCTGTGAAGCAGAGCGTTTTGCTGAAAAACAAGCTGCACGGATTTTCCGATATGTCCGATGAGGTGACTGATGCGAATGTTGTGCTTTCGGATATCCTTGATAAGAGAGGAATTTCGTCTGAGGCGTTTTTATCCGACCCGGGTGCGCAGGATATGTTTATTGAAAAATACGCAGGCGAACTTATAGACTATATGGCTGAATGTTCGCCGAGCGGTGTATTTATGCTGCTTTGCGGTAATTCCGATTTTCTGACGAATGCGACATACCGAGGACTTTTTATAAAAGACGCTGATCCCGATTCTTCCAATGATTTCGACTCGGTGATGACGAGGGGAAGCAGATCCGTTTCGGTACATTACAACATTCCGCTCGACATAAACTGGACGAGTGATTTTGAATTCAGCAAGAGTGATGCGGTGAAGTACAGATTTTTCATTGAACCTGTTACGGCGGCGCGCAAAGACCCGAGCCGCAAAAGCAGTTACTACGGCTACTGGGCAGACAGCTTTGTATTCGATGACGGAAGCAATGAGCGCATAATAACCTATTCCGTACCGCTGATATATGAAAAATCGGTTTACGGTGTTGTTGGCATAACGCTTTCCTGCTCGCATTTGAGCGAGATGCTTGGGGAAGAGGCTTCCGACAGGGGATTGGTACTTTTCAGCTCTAAGAAATACACTGACAATGAGGATCTGAGCGGTATCGTTCAGGCTATAAGCAACATAAATTCGGTGAAAAATATTGCTTCGGGAAGTCAGATAAATCTTGTTCCTGCGGAATACTCTGACATTGCTTACACTGCGGACGGCATTGAACTTGAAGACGGCAGGGCATACTGCACGGCGAGTGAAGTTCAGCTTTACAGCAGTGATTCATATTACGAGAACACTTGGTACATAGCGGCTGTTGAAGGTGAAAACAGCATTTACAGTGCTTATGAATATATGCGCAGGCACTACAGCGTAACGATGATAATAATGTCGGTTTTCGGACTTGCGTGTGCGATAGCATTCGTTGTGACTGTGGCAAGATCGTTCACGAAGTTCCGTGATGCGGTAAAGTCGCTCGTCGGAAAGGACAAACCCGAGAAAAAGGTTTCATTCAGAAACAAGGAGCTTGCGGAGCTTTACGAGCAGGTCAGCAATATGGCTGACGAACGCCGTGAGGCTGTGCTTGCATACGAGGGTGAGCATGAGCTTTGCTCGATAGCGTTAAGGTCGTCCAACAGCAGTATTTTCCAGTATATTAATGCGGAAGATGTTTTTATCATATTCCATTTTGACAAGGACAGAAAGCACTGCTTTGCGCGAAGAAGCGTATTCAACAACTTCCGCAAGCGTGTAATGGAGGGTGAGGTCTGTCCCGAGGAGGACATCAACACGGTAGTTTCTTTCCTCGACGGACAGATGAACGAGCCGTTCAGGGCAAGAGTTTACACCAAGGACAAGGCTGTGATCTGGGATCAGGTTTTGGGCAAGGCTGTTATTGAGGACGGCGAGGTAGTCAGGGTCGTTGCCTGCGTACAGAATGTTACGGAAACTGTTATGGAAGAACAGCGTCAGCAGGTGCTTGCGAGCCGTGACAAGATAACGGGTTTCTACGACAATGATTACGGATACATACTTGCGAAGAAGCAGGCGCTTGAAAACGGCGGAAAGTTCTCGATAATTATTTTCTCCCTTAAAAATGTAAATGAATTTATCCGAAGCGAGGGTTCATACTATTTTAACGGAGTTATGGAAGAGATAGCGGCGATAATACGTCTTTTTGAATCAGATGAAAACATTATATGGCGAATGTCGGTATCGGACATTGCTGTGCTTGTGCCGAACAATCCGGAGGGCGACAGGGGTGAAAATCTGAACAAGGCGCTTTCATACATTGACAGAGTTTATTCATCGGAGGACGATGCTTCGATATACTGCGGAATAGGAATCTTCCAAGGCGGAAAGGCTTCGGAATTTGCCGATGCGGTGGATAATGCTCGTTTGGCGAGCCTTGCTTCCGAGATGCCGTCTTATCCGAGGATAACATATTACCGTGAAGCGCAGTTCGATCTTTCGGTAAGGGCAAAGCTTGCGGCGGCGAACTATGAGTCGAGTGCAGGCATAAGCGAGCTTGAAAGTGAATACAATCCTACCGACAATATGGTTTCCTACACCATTAATATGCTCGAAAAATCGAAGAAGCTCACAAAGGCTATTGACATAATCTTCTGCAAGATAGGAAGAATGCTCGATCTGGAGAGGATAGCTTTCTTCGATATGAACCGTGACCGAAGCTCGGTGCGGGTTTTCCGCCAGTGGAGCAGGTACGGAAAGATAAAGATAGTTGACAGTGCATTTTCGCTCGGCGAGGGCTTTGACGAGCTTATAAAGCTGCTTTCGGCAGAGGAAAATATCATTGCCGACAAGAATTTCTACGCTTCATCGAATGAGCTTTCGTCGTTCATCGCGATGCTCCGTGATGAGGGAAGGGTTCTTATAACGCCGGTATTCTACAACGGTGCGCCGTATGCGTTCCTTGCGTTCAGTGCGGTTGAGCGTGAGCATCGTGAAGCTTCGATAAAGTCCATGGCGGAGCTTTCGAGGGTAATTTCGGCGCAGGTAATTTCGTCGAGAACGGCTTCGGAGAATGTTGCGAGAAGTGAATTCTTCTCGAAGATGTCGCATGAGATAAGAACGCCGATGAACGCAGTTATGGGCATAACGAGGATACTTCTCGACAGCTGTGAGCTGAATGATGAAACGCGCAGCTATGTTGAGCAGATCGACAGTTCTTCGCACTATCTGCTTGAACTTATCAACAGCAATCTTGAACTTTCAAAGATCGAAAGCGGAAAAATGGTCGTCAACAGTCTGCCGTTCGACTTGCAGACGCTCATTGACGACACGGAAACGATAATCCGCGTTCAGACCGAGCAGAAAGGCTTATATCTTGCGGTTGAGGGAACTATTGAGCATCGCTATGTATTCGGCGACAGCTTAAAGCTTCGTCAGGTGCTTATAAACATACTCGGAAATGCGCTGAAATTCACTCACAACGGCGGAATAACGCTCACGGTGAATGAAACGGGCGTAAACAACGGCAATGTTTGTCTGCATTTCGCTGTCAGGGATATGGGCATCGGCATCAGTCACGAAAACATTGAAAAGATATTTGATTCGTTCGAGCAGCTTGACGGCAGGATAACTGCAAAGTACGGCGGAACGGGTCTTGGACTTGCGATAAGCAACGCTTATGTATCGATGATGGGCGGAAAGCTCAATGTTGAGAGCGAGCTCGGAAAGGGTTCGGAGTTCTACTTTGATCTTGCACTGCCGATAGCTGACAAGTCAAAGGTCGAGAGCGAAACGGCGGAAAATGAAGATGTTTCCATTGAGGGGCGCAGGCTTCTTCTTGCGGAAGATGATGAGATAAACAGAATGATAGCGGTAAAGCTGCTTGAACACGAGGGACTTGTCATTGAAACCGCAGAAAACGGTGAGGTCGCTGTACAGAAATTTGCCGATTCGGCGGAAAATTACTACGATGTGATACTTATGGATATTCGTATGCCCGTTATGAACGGACTTGAAGCGACGCGGAAGATACGAAGCCTTGACCGTGCCGATGCGAGGGCAATTCCGATAATCGCTTTGACGGCGAACGCTTTTGACGAGGACATCAAGAAATCCGCGCAGTGCGGAATGAACGGACATTTGTCAAAGCCTATCGACATAAGGCAGATACGCAGAGTTTTAAAGGCGGCTTTGAAAAAGCACTGACAACAGCGGGGAAGCCCCGCGGCAGGTTCGCGCCACGCTTCACTTCGTTTCGCTTTGTTTGTGTAGGAAATTGGTTGGTGGTCGCGAAGATAGTTATTGGATAGCTTAACTTATTGGAACTTACGGGGAAGCCCCGCGGCAAGTTTGAGCCGCGTTACACTTCGTTTCGCTCGTTTGGGGTGAAATCAGGTTTATGTTCGCGGACGGCAATTGTTTGACAGTTTAAAAATAAAGACCGCATAAGCTATGGGCGGCTTATGCGGTCTTATACTTTGGGTGAAAGAGAAAATGAAAAGCAAAAATAAGGCAATACTATATATTATATGTTCGGCGTTCTGCTTTGCGGTGATGAACGCTTCGATACAGCTTGCGGGTGATCTTCCGTTTATGCAGAAGGTATTTTTCCGCAACTTTGTGGCTGCGATAGCGGCGTTCAGCATACTGAAAAAGAATCACATCAAGATAACCTGCAAAAAGGAAAACCGCATATATATGTTTTTAAGGGCATTCTGCGGAACTCTCGGAATGATATGCAATTTCTATGCGATAGATCATCTTATGCTTGCGGATGCTTCGATGCTCAACAAGATGTCGCCGTTCTTTGCGGTGGTATTTTCGGCGATAATACTCAAAGACAAGCCGACGGTATTTCAGCTTTGTGCAGTACTGACGGCGTTTGTGGGAAGTTTATTCATAATAAAGCCGACATTTGCGAACGCTTCGCTTTTCCCGTCGCTGATAGGATTTCTTGGTGGACTTGGAGCAGGTGCGGCTTATGCGTTCGTGAGCAAGCTCGGCAGGGGCGGAGAGAAAGGTCCTGTGATAGTGTTTGTATTCTCGGTATTTTCCTGCGTTACGGTACTGCCGTATGTGATACTGCATTTTGTTCCGATGAGTTTATATCAGACGCTTATGCTGCTTTTGACGGGATTTTCGGCAGCAGGCGGTCAGTTCTCGATAACGGCGGCATACACTCACGCTCCTGCGAGGGAGGTTTCGGTCTTCGACTACACGCAGATACTTTTCTCGACGCTGTTGGGATTTTTCCTTTTCGGGCAAGTTCCCGACAAGTGGAGCTTTGTCGGATACGGCATAATCATTCTGGCGGCGGTATCGATGTTCTTATACAACAACAGAAAAGTTGTAAAATGAAGTTAAACTAACTTTATATTGCAAAAAAACATATAAAAATATTATTAAAAGTTTAATTTTGCAGGATTTAAAATAAAATCCTGCAAAAACTATTGACAAAATCAAATTAGTATGTTATTATAACCTTGTCAGCCAAGGAAACGGCAGTGATACTGCGGTATGATTATCGTTTCCCGAAAAGACGATTTTTTTGAGAGGAGTGCGAAAATGTCAGGTTCAAAGGCTCTTGTTATATCTTTGAATGAAGAAATGCGCGATAATCTTGCTTTGACGGTGAAGTCCTGCGGCTTCGGTTCGATATCCGTTTCGGACGGAAGCAATGCAAGAAACATTGTCACAGACTGCGAATTTGATCTGATAATACTCAACACTCCGCTTGCGGACGAATACGGTCTGGAGCTTGCGGCATTTATAACGGAGAATACTGCAAGTGCGCTCATCGTAACGGCGGCACAGAAAAATTATGACGAGATCTACCGAAAGATAGGAGACAAGGGTTGTTACATACTCTCGAAGCCTTTCACGAAGTCAGTTCTTGTTCAGGCTGTAAATTTCACGGTTTCCGCGAGGAAAAAGCTTCTTGAAAATGAAAAAGAGCGCAGGGAGCTTGAAAAGAAGCTTTACAATTTAAAGCAGATAAACCGTGCAAAATGCGTACTTATCCAATATCTCCGAATTACCGAGGAGGACGCTCACAGGCAGATACAGAAGCGAGCTATGGATCAGCGTGTTCCCGAGGTCGAGGTTGCGCTTGATATTTTAAAGACATATGAGATGTGATGATAATGCGGCAGTTTTCTGCATCTGACAGCGCAATAAAATGGATATGTTTCGCGGATACGGTGTACTTTGACTGATTATAATATTGTGAGGAAGTGTTTTTATGCGCTTTACCAAAATGCAGGGAATTGGCAATGACTATATCTATGTCAACTGCTTCGAGGAAAAGGTTGATGATCCCGAAAAGGTTTCGATCAAGGTCAGCGATCGTCATTTCGGCATCGGCGGTGACGGACTGGTGCTTATTATGCCGTCCGAAAAGGCTGATTTCCGAATGAGAATGTTCAACGCTGACGGTTCGGAGGGTATGATGTGCGGCAATGCGACGCGCTGCATCGGCAAATATGTTTATGACAACAAGCTGACGGACAAGACGGAGATAACGCTTGAAACGAAGAGCGGTATCAAGTATCTGACGCTTCACCCCGAGAATGGTGTTGTAAAGACGGTCGATGTTGACATGGGCGAGCCTATCCTTGTTCCTAAGGATATCCCTATGTTAGCAAAGGGTGACAGCTTTATTAACAAGCCTATAGATGCCAACGGAAAGAGCGTGAACATTACGGCGGTATCTATGGGAAATCCTCATGCGGTTGTTTTCACGAGCAAAATTGACGGACTTGATCTTGAAAAAATAGGCCCTGATTATGAGAATGACCCTATCTTCCCGGAGCGTGTGAACACGGAATTTTGTGAGATACTTGACGGACACACTATTAAAATGCGAGTTTGGGAGCGCGGTTCGGGTGAAACTTGGGCTTGCGGAACGGGAGCTTGTGCGACTGCGACGGCGGCTGTGCTGAACGGTTTCTGCAAAAAGGACGAGCCGATAACGCTGAAGCTTCGCGGCGGTGATCTTACGATAACATATCGCAGTGACAACAACCACATTATAATGAGCGGCCCTGCCGAAACGGTTTTTGACGGCGAGATAAAGCTTTGATTTGAAAGGAAAGTGCTGAAAATGGCTTATATAAATGAAAATTTTTTGAAGCTCAAAGAAAATTATCTTTTTATCGATATTGCAAAGAAGCTCAATGCTTACCGTGAGGCAAATCCCGATAAGAAGCTTATCAGAATGGGCATCGGTGATGTAACAAGACCGCTTGCGCCGGTTGTTGTTGAGGCAATGAAAAAGGCTGCTGACGAAATGGGCAGACCCGAAACATTCCGCGGCTATGAGGACAGCGGCAAGGGTTATGATTTTCTTCGTGAAGCGATTTCGGGATACTATAAGAATTCTATCGGTGCAGACGTTTCGCCCGAGGAAATTCTTATAAGCGACGGTGCGAAGAGCGACTGCGGAAACATTGTTGATATTTTCAGCAGCAAGAACAAGATCGTTATTACCGACCCTGCTTATCCTGTTTACGTTGACTCGAACACGATGAGCGGAAAAGAGATAATCTACGCTTCTTCCAATGAGGAGAACGGCTTTGCGGCAATGCCAGATGAGAGTGTTGACTGCGACATTATTTACCTTTGCTCGCCGAACAATCCGACGGGTTCGGTATACACAAAGGAGCAGCTCAAAGTTTGGGTTGATTATGCTATCAGAAAGAATGCGATAATCATTTTTGACAGCGCTTACGAAGCATTTATCCGTGACAAGAGCCTTGTGAGAAGCATTTTTACGGTTGAGGGTGCAAGAAAGTGCGCAATTGAGATATGCTCGCTTTCCAAGACGGCAGGCTTTACGGGAACGAGATGCGGTTACACGGTAATTCCGAAGGAACTTGAAGCTGTTACCGAATCGGGCGAAAAGGTCAACGTTGCGAAGATATGGTCAAGACGACAGGGAAGCAAGTTCAACGGCGTTTCCTATCCCGTTCAGAGGGCAGCTGAGGCTGTTTTCACCGAGGAGGGACAGAAGCAGACTCATGCTGACATTGACTATTATATGGAAAATGCGCGCATTATGAGCGAAACCTGCGAAGAGCTTGGCATCAAGTACACGGGCGGCAAGAATTCGCCGTACATTTGGCTGAAATGTCCGAACGGAATGGGCAGCTGGGAGTTTTTTGACTATCTTCTTCACGAAATTCAGGTTGTCGGAACTCCGGGCGAGGGCTTTGGTCCAAACGGCAAGGGTTGGTTCAGACTGACAGCTTTCGGCACAAAAGAAAACACTATTGAGGCAATGGAAAGACTTAAAAAGCTTTTGAAAAAATAAAAAATTAAAGTTTACGTCCACGCTTTTCAAAGGGTGGCAGGGGGTCAAGGGGCGGGGAACCCCCGCCGGTATGCCGTTTTAGCTTTTGTCCGAACCGTAAGTTTGCGGCTCGGTACCCTAACTTCGCAGAGGGAAGTCCACTGGTCAGAGCCACCTTGTCGCCGTCCGCAGACGGCGAAATACTCTAAACTAACAGTCAAAGCTTGCCGCAATAGCAACATATTTAACAGCTAAATAAGGCGCAATTCACATCAAAAAGGTAAAACGAAATATGAGAAATCAGTTCTGTAAACCTAAAAAATGTGAATTGCGCCATTCTTTTTTCCTAAAATAAGCTGTTCATACTTCGTCTGCAAGCAAATATACTCACTTCGTTCGCATATTTGCTTGCAGAGGATAGTTGTTCCGTACATAAAAAAGGCGCAATTCACTATTATGGCTTTACGAAACTTGATTTCTCATATTTCGTTCTCCATTATCTTTGTGAATTGCGCCTTTTGATTTGTTACTGATTTTGCTATTGCAACTGACGTTTTGCTGTTAGTTTAAGGTGTTTCGCTTTCTGCTAAAGGTCAAATTGACCTGCGACCAAGGGCTTCCGCCCTCTGGACACCTGACGAGCTGTGCTCAGCTCGACCAGCTGCTTGGCTTCGCATCGATGTTACTTTTTTCAAAATTTTCACTTCTTCGCATAGTGGCTCGAAATAATATAATAAACAGGTATTATCGCAAAGAGCGGAACGGCTCTGCCCCAGAGTCCGAAACCTGCTCCTGCCAAAAGATACACGATGGTAACGATTATCGGCAGACTTCCGTCAAGAATATTCTTGAACGCTTTGCCGAACGACTTTTTCTTATCGATAAAACAGAATAAGTTGTGCGCAAAAATATAGTATATTGGTATCAGTCCGAAGAGGAACAGGGTGCGCACCCATTCATTGAATATCATTCCGAACGCAAGATAGATAAACGCAATGATTATCGGCAGGCTTCCGTCAAGAAAGCCTTTGAGTGCGTGCAGAGGGTCATAAACGCCGTGTTTAAGGTTCTTTGCACACTGTGAAAGAATATAATAAACAGGAACTGAAAGAAAAACGAGCCAAGTATATCTCGTTGTCCAACTTGCGGTGAACACCGTGAAAAGGAAAAACGCCGTAACGATGATAGGATAAAGCTTGTCGAGCAGTGTTGCGGGATACTTTATATTTTCGGGTTTCTGCTCTTGATTCGGGACGTTGTCATTGACAGCCTTTTTCACGCCATCGTCAATGTCCCTGCCCATTTGATCCATACTTTTTTCAATATCCTTGCCAACGCTGTTCATGCTTTTTCCAAGATCATCACCAAAGGTTTTCATTCGCTCGCCGAAGCCCTTGAAATTCTTCTCGAATGCGTCAGCATAGGACTTCCCGTTGTCGCTTCCGTCCTTGGGAGCGTTTTCCTTGCCCTCGCGGATAGAAGCGGCTGTTGTATCGATAGCATCACCGACTGCGCCCGCGACGGCTTTCACAACATCACCTACGGTTGCTTTCTGACCGCTGTTTCCGACATTTTCTGCGCCGTTTGCGTTATTTGCGCCGCGGTTTCCGACATTTTCCGCAGTATTTGCGTTCATTTGCGGCTTAACATTGCCATTGTTCGGGTCTGAATACCTCGGGTGACCCTCCGGGTAGATCTCGCCGTCATCGGAGGTGCTTGTATAATAATCTTTCGAGAGCGAAATGCCCTCGCTGTTCGGCATCGGTATGCTCTCGGTATTGAGCAGTTCATCAAGCGTAACACCGTAAAGACGTGCCAGCAGGATAAGGTTATCCGTATCGGGTGAAGCCTCAGCACGTTCCCATTTCGACACTGCCTGACGGGAAATACCTATCTTTTCCGCAAGCTCCTCCTGCGAATAGCCGTTTTTCTTTCGCAGATTCTGAAGTCTGTTTGCTGTTTCAACGTTCATTTTCGTTCTCCTTTTCGCAAAAAATTGATGTCACTGTAATTTTGAGCATTTATGTCACATAATAAAGTATCGAATACCCCACAATATCAGCAGATGCAGCGGATAATATATGTAAAATGTCCATTTGTTCAGAAATGTGTGTTTTTTCGACTTTTTTCCGCTGTAAAAATACATAATGATTATGCCCGAAGCTATCCACGGAATGACCGCATAAAAGCTATGGAGCAGAGCATATCCAATCTGATTTTCCGCACTGTAATAGCTCGGCAAATTCAGCGCGAAGAAAATAATACACATTGTTATCCATGCAAAAGCCTGCTTTTTTCTGTCACCTCTGCCAAGTCTGAACAGTATTGCGGCTATCGGCAGGATAAACGCACAGTCAGACACCGCCGACAACAGCATCAGTCCCAATACGGACAGCACTTTCAGAAACTTGTTCAGCTTGCTGTCCAGCACCGTCAGAATGATAAGACATATCAGAAAAGTGAACATTACGTTCAGCTGAAAATATCCCATTGCCAAGACATATGGTATCTCCGATATCAGCGCAAAAATGAACAGACGCTTAGCATAATTTCTTCTTGAATGGGTGTAGAAATAACCCTCAACAAAGAAATAGCACATCGTAATCGAAGTAAAATACCCGATATCCTCAAATACTTCGTATACCGCAGTTCCCGATGTCATAAGGATATGCGCAATGTGGTTGAACGTCATCAGAATTATCGCAAGATACTTTATCTGATCTCGGTTCAGAACCTTTAAACTCTTTTCCATCGCTTTGCTTCTTCCTCAAAATAATTTGCTGAATTTATTTGGCATAAGCTCGGAAATGTGTCAAGCAAATTTTTCTTTTCCGACCTTGATCAAGAGTATAGCACAGCGGCGGAAAAATATCTATACATTCGAGTTTGCATTTTGAAAATTGCGTGAAAAAGCGTGTCAACTATTGGTTGCAACGACGTATCTGCGTTTTTTTTCGGGATCAGTCAATGTTGAACTTCTTTTTGAGAATATAAGAAGATACAATGAAAATTGCCGCAAAAATTATCACATTTATAATTAATGTCGATGTGTAAGTTCCGCTTGCAAGCTTCGCAAGCTCCCTCATGACTATCTGATAGCTTTCGTCAGAAGTGATGTAATCGGAGTTGTCGGATAAAATTTTCATTGTCGCCGCATTGAAATTCGACTTGCCTGCTATCACAGAAGAAAGTATGTTGCTTACTATTATAAGTCCCACATAACCTACGATGCCTGCAAGGACTCTGTGCGAACGGAAAAGATATCCGAAATTGATAACAAATATCAGCGTCAGCATCAATGCTCCCGGGAAGATAAGCAGGTATGTAAGCAAATATATTGCAAAAGCAGGGTCAATTGTTACAACGTATTGTATCGGGGTGAAAAAACCTCTCCAGAAGCCCAGTCCTCCTGCCGAGATAATAAGAGCAACTATGTCAACCGCTGCAATAGCAATTGTCCATATATATTCCGTTATCACGCTTGAAAGGATATGAAGCATCGGGTTTGCCGGAATTGTATTCAGAAGATAACCCTCGTCCGAATACATCTTTTTCTGATAACGGACAGCGGAAAAGATAATCGTCAAAAGCATTGCCGCGCCGCAGAGTGCGATAAAAGAGCACACAAGCACATTAAACAGCACTTTCCAGTCGTTTCCGTCATCAAGGCTGCCGAATTTTACATCTGCGAACCTTACAATGAACGAAATAAGAATTAACGCAGCCGCAGTTATCGCGTATTTTTTATAATCGGCGCGAATGTCATATTTTATAAGCTTTATCAGCATTTGTAGACCTCCCTGAAAAGTTCGTCAACGGATTTCCCGTACTCCTCGCGAATCTCATCTATCTCCTTGTGAAGATAAAGCTCGCCGTCCTTGATAAAGATAGCTTCGTCAAGGATATTTTCGATATCGCTGATAAGGTGCGTTGAAATTATCACGGTCGAATTTTCGTTGTAATTGCCGATGATAGTCTTTATGATGAAATCGCGCGCCGCAGGGTCGATGCCACCCATTGGCTCGTCGAGCAGATAAAGCTCCGCCTCACGGCACATTACAAGTATAAGCTGAATTTTTTCGCGCATACCCTTTGACATCGAGCGTATTCGGCTTTTAAGGCTTATGCCGAGGTCTGCGACCATTTTTTCCGCCTTTTCCGCAGAAAAATCCCCGTAAAAATCAGAGAAAAAGCCTATTGCTTCCTTTACGGTGAGGTCGGGGTTGAGGTACGTTCTCTCGGGAAGATAGGAAACTATCTTTTTCGTTTCCTTGCCGACAGGCTTTCCGTCAATGGTCAACTCGCCGTACATCGGAGTGAGAAGTCCTGCAAGAAGCTTGATAAAAGTGGTCTTTCCGCTTCCGTTCGAGCCTAAAAGTCCGATTATCCTGCCCCTTTTTACCGATACGCTGAAGTCATACAGCGCAACCTTGTTCCCGTATTTTTTTGTAATATTTTTGCACTCGACAAGCGAGCCTGCTTCATTGCACATCGTTTTCTCCCCTTCCCTCATTTTCAATGTATTTTTTCAGTGCTTCAAGTGCCGCATCTTTCGAGTAACCAAGCTCTTCCATTTTTTTAAGGAAGTATTCAATATGCCCCGTTGCAAGGTTACGCCGAAGCGCGGTTATTTTGTCTTTATCATCGGTCACGAATCTGCCCGAAGTTCTCTGCGAATAGAGCAGTCCGTCACGTTCAAGCTCGGACAGCGCTTTCTGCATAGTGTTCGGGTTGACCTCTGCCTCCGCCGCAAGCTCACGCACGGGCAGGAGCTTATCGCCTGCCTTATATTCGCCGACAGCAACAGAAAGCATTATATGGTCCATTATCTGTAGATATATCGGAGTATTATTGTTAAAATTCCATGGCATCAATCATAGGAAAGCCGTTCAAACGGCCGTTCCCTCAGTCAACTCCTTTCGCTTATTTTTGTACTAATCATATAATACAATTATACTCATACTTTTGCATTTGTCAATAGCTTTGACAAATAGTGTTGGGAGTGGTATAATATAGTGGAAAACAGCACATTCTCAACAAGGCAGAATGAAGCCAAGGAGATCGCTGACTATATCAAGAGCCAAAACATTTCACAAATAAAAATGATATACGGTCAGTCTATGCTTTGATTTTTTGAGCTGACATCAGAAAGGTTATAAATTTCAATGAAAAAATTGCTTATCACAATCGGCAAATCACTTTTATTCTTCATCGGCTGGGCATTGCTTGCAGGCTTTCTCCCTATCCCGGATTCATCGAACGGCGCAGTTTGGAGATTTTGGGCGGAGCTGATACCTCTTTTGGCAATAGTTGTAATGACAGCTTTGTTTTGGTTCATTGAAAAGAAAAAAGTTCCGCTTAATATTGTTTCTTCGCCGCTGAAAAGCTTTGCCATCGGCATAATTGCAGGGATAGTGTGGCTCGGAGCAGCGGTCGGGATACTCATTTTGACGAAGACAATGACGATAATTGGACATAATTCCGTTCCGATGATCTGGCTGTGGATAATTTCCGTATTTCTGAACGCAATTATGCAGGAAATGCTCGTGCGCGGATATTTGTATCAGCTTATAAAAGCAAATTACAACACTGTCGCCGCGGCTGTTGTCACAACGGCATTATTTACCCTTATGCACGGCGGAGCGTTTGAAGCAGGTATCATACCCGTTCTGAACATTGTGACAATGAGTCTGTTAATGACGGCGGTTCTCGAATATACACACTCGCTGACAGCGCCTATCATAATGCATTTTATATGGAACTGCGTTGGAGCGGTGATACTCGGCGGCGTTTCTTTAGCGGACGATTACCCTAACCTCTGCGTTACTGAATTTACGGGAAATGCTCTGCTGTCGGGCGGAGAGTTTAAAATAGAGGGAAGCGTAGTTGTTTCGCTTCTGAATACTGCGCTCGCTTTGGTATTTTTATTTTTTATGAAAAAAACTTCAAATAATTCAACCGAAAAGAGATAGAGAAAATGAACATTTATGATGCAATGAAGTACATAACCGGCTTTTCAAAGCTTGGAAAAGCCGTTACCGACCTTTCGCGCTTCCAACGGATAATGGACGCACTCGGCAACCCACAGGACAGCCTTAAATTCGTCCACGTTGCAGGAACGAACGGCAAAGGCTCGACCGTCCGAATGATAGCAGGGGCGCTTTCGGACGCAGGCTACAGAACGGGTGAGTTCACCTCGCCTTATATCAAAGTCTACAACGACCGCATACGCATAAACGGCGTGAATATCTCCGATGACGAGCTTGCCGCCGTTGTTACCGAGATACAGCCTATCATCGACGGACTTGACATTGACTGCTCACAGTTTGAGATATCGACCGCGATAGCTTTTGTGTACTACGCCGCTAAAAAGTGCGATATCATTGTGCTTGAAGCAGGACTTGGCGGTCTGCTCGACTGCACGAACATCATCAAAGCTCCTGTTGTTTCGGTCATAACCTCAATTTCGCTCGACCACACGAAAATTCTCGGAGATACCATTGAAAAAATCGCACGTCAGAAAGCAGGCATAATCAAAAACGGCTGTCCTGTTGTCCTCGCCTGCAATCAGAAACGTGAAGCAGAGATAGTCATTCACGGAACAGCCGCAGAAAAGCTCTCCGACTTCGTAACGCCGAACCTTGATAAGCTGAAAATTGAAACCTGCAATGAAACGGGCAACCGCTTCCGCTACTGCGGCAGAACCTACGAAACGCAGATGATAGGCAAACATCAAATAGACAACGCTCTTACCGCAATTGAAACCTGCGAAGTTCTGCGCAGGAACGGATTTAAGGCGCTTGGTTACAAAAATATTTACAACGGCGTGAAAAATGCGGTCGTACCCTCACGCTGTCAAATTCTCCGCGCCGACAAGCCGCTCGTTATCATCGACGGCGCACACAACCCCGACGGAATGAGGTCGCTCGCCGATTTCGTCCGCACTATCGACCGCGAGCCGAAAATAATGGTCTGCGGAATGATGGAGGACAAAGACTGGCAGACGGCTCTCGGCTTTATGACGCGATATATCGACTACGGAATATGCGTTGACGGCTTTGCACCGAAGACGGTCTTCGCGCCGAAGCTTGAAGAAATGTTCCGAAGCGGCGCAGTTATGAGCCTTAAAGACGCTGTTCCGCGCGCTATGACTTTGGCAGGCGACAAGGGAATGGTCATTATCGCAGGCTCGCTTTATCTCGCATCGGCGTTCCAAAAACTGATAGGTTAAGGTGCATTTATGACAAAGGAAACCTACACAAAGCTCACGGGAGCAATGCGAAAAAAAGCGAAGCTGACTCGTCTGCTCAACATTTTGAACAAAGCGCTGACGTATCTCATTTTTGCGGCATATCCAGCAATGCTTGTCTATCTCCTCATAAAAAACCGCGAGCGCTTGCCTATGGCGATAGCTGTTCCTGCAGTAAGCTTTGTGCTTCTGAGCGTTTTCCGCAGAACAGTAAACTTCCCACGGCCTTATGAGGTCTTTGAAATGCCGCCCGTTATCCCCAAAAGCACCAAAGGCAAATCGTTTCCGAGCCGACACGTTTTCTGCGTTGCAATAATAGGTGTAACGGCGCTTTATGCTCTCCCCAAACTGCCCGTTATCGGGATAATAATACTTGTTATTGCAGTGCTTATGGCTGTTCTGCGTGTGTGCTCGGGAGTGCATTTTCCGCGTGATGTTATCGCAGGATTTTTGTGCGGTGTGCTTATGGGTGCGGCAGGCTATCTGCTCAATTTCAAAGTTTAATGCATCTGCGAAGTTCTGTTTGTGCGAATTTTATAATAAAAGCAAACCTGTTTCCAAGGATTGGGCATAAATCTTTGGAAACAGGTTTTTCGTTTATTTTGAAGTGTTTTACGGTATTGGGCAGCCGTCCTAAGGAAACGCTGATTAATACGTTTTTGCCATTTTTCAAAATGGCAAAACGAACGCTTCGCTTTAATCAGCTTTTTCCTAACTTTTATGCGAATTTTACGCTATAAATTTTCTCGGTCGGAACGGCGTTTCAAGCGTCCTCTTTACCTTGAACCAGAAGCTTGTTTCAAACTCTATCGGCTGAACGAATATCGACCTTATCCCCGAAAGGTTCGCGCCGAGGATATCCGTGAATATCTGGTCGCCGACAGCGCAGGTTTCTTTTCTTTTCACACCAAGCCGCTTCATAGCCTCTTTCATTCCCTTTGGGAGCGGCTTTCTGCCCTCGGGGACAAAGTCAAGCCCGAGCCTTTCGGCGAACGGCGCAACCCTCGGAGGGTGGTTATTCGACACGATGATGAGCTTTATCCCCTCGCCTTTTACGGCGCTGAGCCACTCGTCTATGCCCTCTATCGGCGTGGGGTTGTTATGCGTTGTGAGCGTATTGTCAACATCAAGTATCACTGCTTTGATGCCCATTTCCGTCAGCGCTTGCGGCGGTATATTCAGTATGCTTTTATATGCTTTGGTCGGTCTGAACAGCATTTTTCCCTCTCCTAATACTAATCTCTAATAAATGTGCAGACAAAAAATCGGCGAAAAAACTATTTAAACCTGTTTTCACAGCTACAAGCTTTTGCTTGATTTTTTGTACACATTCCGATTAGATATTAGCATAAAATAAGAACGGCGACAGTTTGACCCTGCCGCCGTTCTTGACTAAAGCGATAAATTATTAATATTTACGCTTACGAGCAGCTTCGGACTTCTTCTTACGCTTTACCGAAGGCTTCTCATAGTGTTCTCTTTTACGAACTTCAGCGATAACGCCGTCCTTTGCGCAACTTCTCTTAAAACGCTTAAGAGCAGTTTCCAAAGATTCGTTCTTACCAACACGAATTTCTGCCAATTTTATTCCCTCCCTTTGCCGCTCAGGCAGAGGATGATATAAGATATAACTACATTATTATACAATATAAATCCCGGATTGTCAAGGGTTATCCGAAAAATCCTGCACAAATTTGACGAGATTTTTTGTAAACAATGAGCTAAAATGCCTACTTTGCAACGATGTTTACTATCCTGCCCTTGACGTATATCTCCTTGACGATATTCTTACCGTCGAGGAAAGCCTTGACCTCGGGCTGTTCTTTAGCCTTTGCAAGAGCGGAGTCCTGCTCCTCGTCAACACCTACTGTTATCTTGCCCCTGAGCTTGCCGTTGATCTGGACTGCGATCTCGATGGTATCGACCTCAAGTTCTTTTTCGTCGTATGTCGGCCATGCTTCGTAGGCAATGGTCTTATCGTGACCAAGCCTGCTCCACATTTCCTCGCAGACGTGCGGCGTTACGGGAGAAAGGAGCTTTATAACTCCCTCTGCGTACTCCTTGGGACATTTTCCTGCCTTATATGCGGCATTCATAAATATCATGAGCTGGCTGATAGCGGTATTGAAGGCGAGTGCTTCAAAGTCATCGGTGACCTTCTTGACAGTCTGATGGTAAACTCTTGTGAGAGTGCCGTCATTGTCATCGGTGAGGTTTGCAGGCTCGGTGAAAAAATTCCATACTCTTGTGATGAACTTTTTGGCGCCCTCGACACCTGCGCTGCTCCACGGCTTGGAGACTTCGAGCGGTCCCATGAACATTTCATAAAGACGGAGGGTATCTGCGCCGTAATCTCTTACGATATCACTCGGGTTAACGACAAATTCGGGGAATCTCTTGCCCATTTTTATACCGTTTTCGCCGAGGATCATACCCTGATGTACGAGCTTTTTGAACGGCTCCTTTGTAGGTGCAAGTCCCTTGTCGTAAAGATATCTGTTCCAGATACGGGAATACATAAGATGACCGACTGCGTGTTCGGGTCCGCCGATGTAGAGATCAACGGGCATCCAGTGCTTCAGAAGCTCCTGATCCGCAAACTCTTTATCGTTATCGGGGTCGATATATCTGAAATAGTACCAGCTTGAACCTGCCGAACCGGGCATTGTGGAGGTCTCTCTTGTACCCTTTATGCCGTTTTTATCGTATTTTTTCCACTCGACAGCATTTTCAAGAGGGGCTTTGCCGTTCTTGCCCTTATAGTCCTCAAGCTCGGGGAGAATGAGCGGAAGCTCCTCATCGTCAAGGACATATATCTTGCCATCCTCTGTATGAACGACGGGAACAGGTTCGCCCCAGTAACGCTGACGTGCGAATATCCATTCTCTGAAATGATAATTTGTTGTGCGCTTTGCAACACCCATTTTTTCAAGCTTGCAGGTGATGGCTTCCTTTGCTTCCTCGACGGTAAGACCGGTAAATTCCTCAGAGTTTATGAGCTTATAGCCCTTACCGAGATAATCGCCCTTTTCAAAGGCTTTTTCGGATACATCAACATGACCGAGCTTTTCATCGCCGTCGATGACCTGTATCATATCGATATTGTGTGCGACTGCATATTCAAAGTCACGCTGATCATGTGACGGAACAGCCATAACTGCACCCGTACCGTAGCTTGCAAGAACAAAGTCACCGATGAACATTCTGACTTCCTTGCCGTTCACGGGGTTGATGCAGGTAACGCCCTTAAGCTCGCAGCCCGACTTGGTCTTATTGAGCTCGGTACGATCCATATCATTCTTTTTGAGTGTTTCGTCGATATAAGCCTGAACCTCGTCCTTATTGGTGATGCGCGGCATAAGCGACCTGACGATATCCCCGTCGGGGGCAAGCACCATAAATGTGATGCCGTAGATGGTTTCGATACAGGTAGTATAGATGCTGAATTCTCCGCCGCCTACGATATCGAACCTGACCTCGACGCCTGTTGACTTGCCTATCCAGTTGCGCTGCATTGATTTTGTGGATTCGGGCCAATCTATCTCATCAAGACCCTCCAGAAGCTTTTCGGCAAAGGCAGGCTGATCTATTACCCACTGCTTCATATTTTTTCTGACAACGGGATAGCCGCCTCGCTCAGACTTTCCGTCGATGACCTCATCGTTGGAAAGCACCGTTCCAAGCTCCTCGCACCAGTTTACGGGCATATCGACATACTTTGCATAGCCGTCAAGGTAGAGCTGCTTGAAGATCCACTGTGTCCATTTATAAAATTTCGGATCGGAGGTTGCGATCATTTTTGACCAGTCATAGTCAAAGCCGAGCTCTTTGAGCTGCTTTGAGAATGTTTTTATATTTTCCTGCGTAAAGCCGTTTGGGTGATTGCCCGTTGTTACAGCATACTGCTCTGCCGGAAGACCGAATGAGTCGTATCCCATTGGGTGAAGAACGTTGTAGCCCTGCATTCTTTTCATACGGGAAACGATATCTGTAGCGGTATAGCCTTCGGGGTGTCCTGCGTGAAGGCCAACGCCCGAAGGGTACGGGAACATATCGAGAACATAATATTTCGGTTTGGAGAAGTCCCGGACATCTGTCTTGAAGCACTCATTCTCCTCCCAGTATTTCTGCCACTTTTTTTCGATCGAGGCAAAGTCATAGCGTTCTGCCATTTATATCAATCCTTTTCATAAAAATTACTTTATCCAAGCGGAAATGTCAACTTCTTCGCCGTCTGCCCAAAGTCTTTCAAGGTTGTAGAATTCTCTCTGATCTCTTGAAAAAACGTGGACTATGATATCCGAGTAATCGAGGACTATCCAGTTTGAACCGTTGTTGCCCTGAACGCTGTGCGGCTGAATGCCCTGCTCGCTGAGTTTGAAGTCAACTTCGTCTGCAAGCGCTCTCGTCTGAGTGGAGTTCGTACCGTCCGCAATAACGAAATAATCGGCAAGAATGGAGATATCCCCTATCTTTATTACCTTTATATCTTCGGCTTTTTTGCTGTCGAGCGCCTTAACGGCGATCTCAAGTATCTGCTGCTGTGTAAGCTCTGCCATTTTATTCCTCCGTTTTTTTGCAAATTTCCGTATAGTAATTGTAAGCTTCAAGCGTCTGTGTCGGGATAAGCGAACCCTTTTCCATAACTTCGCTTATCGAGTGCTTTACAGCTTCGAGTATCGACTTTTTTATATCGGCAAAAGCAAGCTTTCGGAACCTTTCAACGTCCTTGAAGCTTCGTTCGACCGAAACAAGGTCAGCCATATAGACTATCTCTTCAAGCTCGCTCATTGCCGCTCTGCCCGTTGTGTGATAGCGTATGGAGTTGAGGAAATCCTCACTCGTGAAGCCGAACACGGTTTCGGCATAGTATGCTCCTGCGACCGCATGATAGAGCGCAGGCGTTTTCAGCTCCGCTTCGCAGACATTTCTGCGCGACTTTTTCACCATTGCAAGCTGTTCATCCTGCGGAAGCTCCTTGCAGCAGTCGTGAACAAGACCTGCCGTGTAAGCTTCATTCGGGTCTTTGTAGCCGTGCGCCTCGGCAAGCTTTTTCGCCATATCGGCAACATTCAAACTGTGTGTAAAGCGCTTTTTTGAAAGTCTAATGCTTAAAATATCGGTAAGCTCCGCATCGGAATACATTTTATCAGTCCTTTATTCGTTCGTAAATGCGATTTTCCTCTATATATTCTACTACATTTTTATCCATATAGCAAGATAAATCGGAATTTTTTATAATTTTTTCACGAATTTCCGATGAAGAAAGCTCGAACGCCGAAATTTCCGTGACTATGACCTTTCCGAAGCGTGAAAGCTGCGCAGCCTTTCCCCGAAGCCGTTCAATATCACTGCCGCCGTCCTCACGCGAAGCCGCAACGACCGTACACATTTTCAGAATGTCCTGCCAGCGATGCCATTTATCGAACGAGAGCAGCATATCGCTCCCCATTATGAAGAAAAGCTCATCTTCGGGGAATTCTTCGCGGAAATGCTCGACCGTATTCACGGAATAGCTCACCTCGGGGTGCGACAGCTCCCAGTCGCTCACCGTCACATACGGCAGCTTTGCAAATGCGAGCCTGCACATTTGGAGTCGGTCTTTTCCGTCCGCAACAAAGCCTGCGCTGTCCTTTTTGAACGGCGAAATGAATGTCGGAATGACGTAAATGCGGTCAATGCCGTTCTTCTCCGCCGTTTCCTTAACAAGATTGACGTGACCGTTGTGGACGGGGTTGAAGCTTCCGCCGAATAACGCAATTCTGCTCATATCAGAACTTTATCTTCGGGTGCTGCGGATTACGCTTGAAAAGAACTATCTTGTTTCCGATGACCTGAACGACCTCGGACTTGGTCTTTTCGGCAAGCTCTGCAGCTGCTTCCACAGGGGAAAGCATTGCGCCCTCGAGGACTTTCATCTTGATTATTTCTCTTGCTTTGAGCGCGTCGCTGACCTGAACAACGAGTGTGTCAACGATGCCGTTTTTACCGACCTGCAAGATCGTATCTTCTGTGCTTGCGATACTTTTAAGTGCCGCTCTCTGTTTGCTTGTAAGCATATTAAAAATTCCTTTCGTTTGATCAATAAATTACATATTATAAGTTACCGTTGCGGAGATCAGCAATGTCACTGCGATTGAAGAGATCACATAAGTTCCGCCGATAACGCCGAATATTATACCGCAGGTTTTCAGCAGTTTTTTCCGTTTCTTCGGGACTGCACTTTTTGCTTTTCACAAGGAACACGATACAGCATACTATTATGACGGCAGGAACACCGTACAAAACAATTATGCTGAAAATATTTATCAATACTCCCATCAATGTCAGCATAGTTATTCTTCTTTTATACTTTTTTAATCATTCTATATTTCAAGGAGTTATATAGACTATCGTTTTTGAACTGAGCCAGATAAGCACGATCCCCAAAACAATAAAGCCGCCCGTCATTGCTCCGAAAATGACGGTGTTCGTTTTAAGAAGCTTTTTCCTATCCGATCTGTCTGCACCGCATTTTATATATTTTACCAGAAACACGATAAAACACACCGCCGCTGTCAGCGGAACACCGAATATTGCCAGAATGCTTGCAATGCAGAACAGTATCTCATAGATCCCACTCACGTACTGCATGATCATTCCCCCTTTATCCGTGCTTCAAACTTGCGGAGCGCATCTGCACGGTGGCTTACCTTGTCCTTTTCCTCTGCGGAAATTTCCGCAAACGAGCGGTCGCCGTACATAAATATCGGATCATAGCCAAAGCCGTTCGTGCCGCGCTTTTCGTAGCCGATCCTGCCCTCGCAGGTTCCCTTTACGGTGAAGCTTTCACCGTTTTCGTCGATGTAGCATACAGCGCAGACGAATCTTGCCGTGCGCTTTTCATCGGGAACGCCCTCCATTTTGGAAAGAACCTTTGCACAGCGTTTGCCCTCCTCGGCATAACGTGCGGAGTAAATTCCCGGTTCGCCGCCGAGTGCGTCAACTTCCAGTCCGCTGTCGTCTGCGATAACGGGAAGATGAGTTATATCGTAAGCTGCTTTTGCCTTTATATAAGCGTTTTCCTCGAAAGTTGTTCCCGTTTCCTCCGCTTCGATATCTGCACCCGCTTCGGACTGGGTGATGACCTCATATCCGAGCGGTTCGAGTATCTCGCGGAACTCACGGAGCTTGTTTTTGTTGTTCGATGCAAGTATTATTTTCATTATTCTTTATCCTCGCTGTCTTTTTTCTTTTTGCCGAATGTGATCTCCTTGAAAAGGAAGCCGAACTTGCCGTCTTTAAGGCTCTTCTTCTGCTCGGGGGCTTCCTCGGCAGGCTCTTCACTTTCGGAAGCTTCTTCAGTTTCATTTTCGGATTCATCGGAAGAATCATCGATTATTTCTTCATCGTCCGCTTCGGCTGTTTCTTCGGGTTCTTCAACAGCTTCGGACGCTTCGTTCTCCTCTGCTTCTTCGGTGTTTTTCTCAGCTGCTTCTTCAAGTTCTTCCGCAACATCGTCAGCGTTTATCTCGTCGGAGATATCCTCGGAAAGAACGGGGGCATTCTCGGATTCTTCCGCGGTTTCGGTAGCTTCGGTATTTTCAGCCGTTTCAGTTACTTCCGAATTCTCAGCGGTTTCCGCATCTTCGTTTTCTTCCGATGTTTCTTCATCGGTCAGACGTTCATAGTTATAGTCGAAGTCAGTCTCATTATCAAACAGAGCCTCGGCGAAGTCGTGAGCGTTGAACTCCTGCAGGTCGTCAAGCTTTTCACCAACGCCGACAAGCTTTACGGGAATACCGAGTTCGTTGTGTATCGAAATGATAATGCCGCCCTTTGCAGTTCCGTCAAGCTTTGTGAGGACGATGCCCGTAATATCGGCAACTTCGCTGAAAAGCTTTGCCTGATTTACGGCGTTCTGTCCCGTTGTTGCATCAAGGACAAGAAGCGTTTCGAGCGAACAGCCCTCGCCCTGCTCGTGAATGATACGGCTGATCTTTTTCAGCTCGTCCATAAGATTTTTCTTGTTGTGAAGTCTGCCTGCGGTGTCACAGATAAGAACGTCAGTACCTCTTGCTTTTGCGGCTGTAACAGCGTCAAAAACTACTGCGGCAGGGTCAGAACCCTCGGCGTGTTTTACGATGTCAACTCCTGCGCGCTCCGTCCATATCTGTAACTGCTCGATAGCGGCGGCACGGAATGTATCTGCCGCGGCAACGAGGACTTTTTTGCCCTCGTTCTTATACTTTGCTGCAAGCTTTCCTATAGTTGTGGTCTTGCCTGCGCCGTTTACGCCGATAACGAGAATGACGGACGGCGTTGTGGAGGTGTCTATCTTCTTATCCTCGCCGAGCATTTCTTCGATGATATTTTTAAGCTCCGCTCT
The DNA here is from genome assembly GCA_900541495.1 of uncultured Ruminococcus sp. Classification (GTDB taxonomy): domain Bacteria; phylum Bacillota; class Clostridia; order Oscillospirales; family Ruminococcaceae; genus UMGS363. The sequence goes on from UQKC01000002.1 coordinate 42,719, forward strand.
GGTTTCATCGGGAGTGGTGAGCTTCTTTGCCTTTACCGATGCGCGAAGCTTTTCAACTATCGAAAGCGAAGTTTCAACGCCGATATCGCAGGTGATGAGGACTTCTTCAAGCTCATCGAAAAAGTCATCGTCAAGCTGCTTGTGCGCGCCGAAAAGTGCGCCGATCTTGCTCATCATCGAGTCTTTGGTTTTTCTTACGCCCTCGGCGATCTTACTGAAAATGTTCATATTCAAGACCTCACTTTGATTTGGGTTTTATGGGGTTTCGTAACGTGACAGAACGGAAATGATATCTTCAAGGTTATTTTCCTGATCGGGGTGTCCCATTCCTGCGACCTTTTTGGCAGCTTGGAAACGCTCCTTTTCTGCCTTTCCGTTGATGCTGAATACAAAGTTGAAAACACACTGTCCGAAAATATTTTTATGCATTGTAAGCTTTGTCAGCCTGGACAGATCATAGCATACGACACGGTTATCTCCCGTGAAATATCCGAGCGAACCCGTGCGTATCGTCAGCAGTCTGCCGATATTCGTGACCGCCATATATCCTGGGTGAACCTGATTTCCGACCGTTCCTGCCAAGAATCCTTTCGGCTTGAAGACACCGTAGACCGCTCCCGTGCAGCTTTCACCGACAGCGAGCATAGCGTCAAAATTCTGCTGTGCGATATTTAAATCAAGCATTGCTGTCGCCTCCCGTCAGTTTGCTTCTATGTTCTGCGGCGGCTGTTCAAGTCGGAGTATCTTTGAGATACCCTTTTCCTGCATAGTTACGCCGTACATTACGTCTGCTTCGTCCATTGAGCCACGTCTGTGCGTTACGAGGATAAACTGCGTCGTATCGGTGAATTTGCGGAGATACTGCGCATACTTCGTAACATTTATGTCATCGAGCGCCGCTTCGATCTCGTCGAGGATACAGAACGGCGCAGGCTTTATTTTAAGTATAGAGAAGTAAATGCATATCGCAACGAATGCCTGCTCACCACCCGAAAGAAGTGAAAGGTTGTTGATGACCTTTCCCGGAGGTGCGACCTTTATTTCGATGCCCGATTCGAGAACGTCCTCGGGGTCGGTGAGGGTAAGCTCCGCACGTCCGCCGCCGAAAAGCTCGACAAATATCTGCTTGAAATTTTCGTTTATCTGATTGAAGCTGTCGGAGAACTGTCTGCGCATCGTTTCGGTGAGTTCTTCAATGAGCTTTTCAAGTTCACGCTTTGAGCTCTCAACGTCATTGAGCTGTCCCGACATAAATTCGTAACGCTCCGATACCTCTTTGTACTCTTCGATAGCGGCAACGTTGACATTGCCGAGCGCACGGATCTTCTGCTTTATCTCCGCAAGGTCACGCTGAATGACGAGCAGATTTTCCACGGGCTTTGCAAGCTTCACCGCCTCGGAAAGATACAGTTCATACTGCTCCGCCATATCTGCAATTATCTTGTCATAAGCGCCCTGAACCGAGGTCTTGCGCTCTTCGAGCCTTGTCACTTCGCGGCTGAATTTTTCCTTGCTGTCGTTCAGTTCGCGGACCTGCTTGCGCTTTTCGTTCGACTTCTGCTCCATTATGTGGCTTTCGGAGCGTAACTGTGCGATGCGCTCATTTATTCCTGCGGCTTCGTCCTTTGCGCCCGAAAGCTTTGCATTGAGCGCTTCGATCTCAGCCTGCTTTCCTTCGATAAAACGGTTCTTTTCGTCGAGTTCGACAACGAGCCTTGCACTGCTGCTGCCTATCTCCTGCGACTGCGCTTCAAGGCGCGCTATCTCGGATTTTATCGCTTCGATATCCTTTGTTATCTCGGTTTCACGAAGCTTTAATGCTGACATTTTCTCGGAAAGAGCCTCGCGCTTTTCCTGCATCTGTCGGCGCTGTTCTTCATTTTCGGAAACGCTCTTTTCCTTTTCGGAAATTTCGTTTTCGACCGACTTCAAAGCTTCTTCGGCTGCCTTTACAGCGGCTTCACTCTCGGAAATTCGGTTTTTGAGCGCATTTTTCGCATCTTCCGAACCCGAAAGCTGTTCTTCGTTCTGCGCTGTCATAACGTCTATTCGTTTTAACTCCGATTCAAAGCGAATTTTATCTGCCGCAACAACGGAAAGCTCCTCTTTTGCGCCCTCGATGTCGAAACCGAGCTTGTCGGTCTCGCTTTTCAGCTTTTCAGCCGAGGCACGAAGTTCGTTGAGCTTAGTCTGGAGCGAATTTTTCTCGTTGGTGAGCTTTTCAATGTCGTTCTTTCGTGTGAGAACGCCGCTCGACTTTGAAACCGAACCACCCGTGAATGAACCGCCTGCGTTGATGACCTGACCGTCAAGCGTTACGATACGGAATTTGTAGCTGTATTTCTTCGCGATGAGCGTTCCGAGGTCGATATCCTCCGCGATAACTATTCGTCCGAGAAGCGAGTTGTAAACGCCCTCAAATCTCGGGTCGAACTGCACGAGGTCAACTGCAAGTGCAACAAAGCCGTCGCATCGGTCAAGACCGTTTTCGTTAAGGCGGTTTCCCTTGACGGAAGTAAGCGGCAGGAATGTTGCTCGACCTGCTTTGGTTTCCTGCAAAAGTCTGATGCCGCGCTTTGCGATGTCTTCATTTTCGACAACGATGTTCTGCAAAGCACCGCCCATTGCGGTTTCAATTGCAACGCTGTACTTCGATTCTACCTTGATAAGCTGTGCGGCAGAGCCGTAAACTCCGCTCAGCTGTCCCGACTTGGAAGCTTTAAGTATCTGCTTTACCGAGTGCGCAAAGCCCTCCATACTGTTTTCGAGGTCGGCGAGCATACGAATTCGCTGGTCTTTGTCACGGATAGAGAAGTTCATCTCTTCGAGCTGTTTTTTCGCCGCTTCAAGCTTCTCTTTTCGTGCGGCATAAAGCTTTGAGATACCGCCGATACGGTTATTCAGTTCCTCTGTCTTTTCCTCGATGAGTGCAAGTCCGTCAGTACATTCGCCTTTCTCGCGCTTCAAGTCCTCGAGTGCGGAGCGAAGCATTTCTTCCCTGCTGTCGGCGGATTCAAGCTGTGCTTTCATATCCTCGGCATTCTGCTTGCCCGTTGAGATTGAAACGCCGTACTCGGACTGCTTTATATATAACTTGTTGAGTTCGTTCTGTACCTGTGCCGACTTGCTGTCGAAGCTGTCCTTTTCGGACGATGCCTTGGAAAGCTCCTCGCTGACGGTGACATAATCTGTACGCGTCTGTTCGAGTTCGGCTTCGGCATTTTTTATTGCGGCAAGCTTTTCTTCGGTAGCCTTGCGGTTTTCTTCGCCCGTATTTTCGGAAAGTGCCTGCTGCTTTTTTATTTCATCGATATCATCGTTTGCGTGGCGAATCTCGTTCTCGCAAACGGCGATATCGGAATGTATCTGAGTGTTTGCGCGCTCCGATTCGAGTATGCGGTTTCGCAGCTCCTCGGTGCGGAGAGTGTTTTCCTGCATATTTTCGGAAAGCTGTGTAAGCTCTTCTTCAAGCCTTGAAATATCGGCTTCAACGCCGTTATATTCGTTCGTGCTGATAAGGAGCTTGTCGGAAATTTCGTCGAGGTTTTTCTTCAAGTCGTCAAGCTGACGAACCCAGACGGTAATTTCGAGCGACTTTTTCGTTTCGGAATATTCGATGAATTTTTCCGCCTTTTCCGACTGTATGCGGAGCGGTTCAACTCGGCTCTCGAGTTCACCGATGATATCGCGCAGACGGAGAATGTTTTCCTGCGCAGCGGCAAGCTTTCTCTCGGCTTCGGCTTTTTTATAGCGGAATTTCGATATTCCTGCGGCTTCCTCAAAAATTTCACGGCGTTCGCCCGACTTTGCGGAAACTATCTCGGCAACGCGTCCCTGACCGATTATCGAATAACCGTCACGTCCAAGACCCGTGTCCATAAAAAGCTCGCAGATATCTTTCAAACGCACCTGCGCGCCGTTTATCATATATTCGCTTTCACCGCTGCGGTAAAGCTTTCGCGTTACCGAGACCTGCTCGGACGGTATCTGCAAAATTCCCCTGTTGTTGATGATGTTGAGCGTTACCGATGCAAAGCCCATAGGCTTGCGGAACTGCGTACCCGAGAAGATAACGTCCTCCATTTTTCCGCCTCGGAGCGTCTTTGAGGACTGCTCGCCGAGCACCCAGCGCACAGCATCGCCGATATTCGATTTTCCGCTTCCGTTAGGGCCGACTACCGCCGTTATTCCCTTGTCAAATGTAAGCTTTATCTTATCGGGAAAGGACTTGAAGCCCTGTAATTCCAATGATTCGAGATACATTTATATGCTCCGTTTCATCTAAATTTTGTCTGCTTTTTCCACGCGGATATCAAAAAGCTTTTCTATGCTTTTATCCGCAGTTATCTTTATATCAAAACCTTGCTTTTTAAAATATTCCGTGTTGCATTTTTTCTGTCCGACAGCCATGCTGACAGCTTTCGGCGAAACAAAAACTTCGTATCTGCCCTTTTCGCCGAGCTGATTTTCAATAGCTTTGCGAAAGCGTATGCCAAGGCAAATTTCGCGCATCGCAGGGTGATAATATCCCCCGACAGCCTGACCCTCGACATTCTCCGAAGCGTGAAGTCCGAGCCGTATTATCCTTATGCCGCTCTGCTCGAACATCTCCATCAGCTTCGCGCAAAGCTCCGCTTCTTCATCGAACGGAACGGGGGCATATACCCCACTCTGATATAAGTCGGCAAGCTTAGTTCCGCCAAGTATCACAGTTGGGTATATCCGCACAGTCGCAGGCGAAAGCTTTATCAGTTCCTCCGCGGTGCAGATATCGTCCTCGGGCGAAGCACCGTAAAGTCCCGTCATCATCTGCAGTCCGAGTTCAAAACCGTACTCTTTTATAAGCTTTGAAGCGTTCCGAACATCATCGGCAGTATGTCCGCGGTCGTTCATCGCAAGGATATCATCACGCATCGACTGTGCGCCGAGTTCTATCGCAGTGACGTTGTATTTCTTCAGTACATCAAGCACTTCGCAGTCGATCTTATCGGGTCGTGTCGATATTCTTATCCCGATAAGGCCGTATTCCTTTATAAAAGGCTGTGCGGCTTCGAGCAGGGAGATCATATATCCCCTTTCGACAGCAGTGAAGCTTCCGCCGAAGAAAGCTATTTCCGTTTCGTTCGGTGCTTTCAGCTTCGGGCAGGCTTCTTCGAGAATTTTTGTTACAGCGTCCGCATCGGGCGGTTCTTCCGTGCTGCTTATCGTGCGCTGATTGCAGAACGAGCAGCAGTTCGGGCAGCCTTTATGCGGAATGAAGATCGAGATATTGCTGTGCGTCATACCTTGTAGCCCATAAGTTCGAGAGCTTCTTTCGCAGCCATCTGTTCAGCCTGCTTTTTGCTGTGACCCTCGCCCGTTCCGATGACGTTTGAGTTGAGCATTACCTGAATAACGAACACACGGTTGTGATCAGGACCCGTCTGCGATTTGAGATAGTATTCGACCTTTTCCTCGCGGTTGCGCTGGATAACTTCCTGTAAAATGGTCTTGTAGTCACCGTTGGAACGGTTTCTGTACTTGTCGATATCTTCGGGCATAAAGCCGAGGACATACTTTCTCGCCTCATCAAGACCGCCGTCAAGGAAAACTGCCGCAATGACAGCCTCGAACGCGTCGGAAACGATAGACGGGCGTTCTCTGCCGCCGCTGTTTTCCTCGCCCTTGCCGAGAAGAATATGCTGACCGAGGTCTATCTTCTTCGAGAATTCAAAGAGCGCGGTCTCGCAGACGAGCGATGCTCTTATCTTCGTAAGATCGCCCTCGGGGAGATGCTTGAAGTGCTTGAAAAGATACTCCGAAACGACTATCGAAAGCACACTGTCGCCGAGAAATTCAAGGCGCTCATTTGAGTTGCGCGAGTTCTTGAATTCGTTTGCGTAGCTTGAATGGGAAAGTGCTTCGTGAAGAAGCTCCTTGTCCTTGAATGTATATCCTATCTTTTTTTCAAACTCTGAAAAATCCATTTTTGTGTATCCCTTTCCGATCGGACTTAACATAAAAGTCCGACCTTTAGTTTGAAAATAAATATGGTCGCATCTAAAAACCATAGTGTCTCAGATGCGCAGTCAGATTTTCCGTCAGATTGTATAGAAATTTCGCAGGCATACTGCCGTACGTCAAGAAATTTATGTGCAAGATGACGTAAAATCTGCAAGCAGATGAGGTGCTAAGGCTTTAGCCGGTGGTTTTTAGAGGTGACCATATGTAAAACTTATTCAGCCGAATCTGTTTTCAGCTTTTCTATCGAGCGTGAGATTTCGCCGATAACGTCACCCTCAACGCAGTTCTTCGCCTGACGGATAGCGTTGTAAAAAGCGTTCGCGTCCGAGCTGCCGTGAGCCTTTATAACGGGCTTTGAAATACCCATAAGAACAGCACCGCCGACTTCGGAATAGTCCATTTTTTTGCGGAATGCTGCAACCTGCTTTTTCATAAGCAGATATGCTATCTTTGAGCCAAGGCTGCTCATAAACATACCCTTGAGTGTGTGCGCAAAGTATGAACCCATACCCTCGTAAAGCTTCAGCGCAACATTGCCCGTGAATCCGTCCGAAACAGCGACCTGACAAACGCCGAGCGGAATATCACGCGCTTCGAGATTTCCGCAGAAATTTATCGGCGCTTTTTTGAGCATCGCATAAGCTTCCTTGTCCATTTCTCTGCCCTTTGTGTCCTCTGCGCCTACGTTGATAAGACCGACTTTCGGTGACTTCACGCCGAGAACTTTTTCCATATAGCAGCTGCCCATAATGCCGAACTGAACGAGCGCTTCGGGACGGCACTCAACATTCGCGCCTGCATCAATGAGCATAATATAGCCATTGTCGGCAGGCATTATCGGAGCAAGTGCGGCTCTCTTTATGCCTTTAAGACGCTTTGCGATGAACGTTGCGCCGACTACGAGCGCACCCGTGCTGCCGGCGGAAACGAAAGCGTCACCCTCGCCGTCTGCGAGCGCTTTAAGTCCGACAGCCATTGAACAGCCTGCGTGTTCCTTTAAAATAGAAGTAGGCTCTTCGTGAATGTCGATGACCTCTTCCGTGTGCTTTATCGAAATTCGGTCGAGCGAAATATTGTTTGCGGCGGCAAAGCTTTTTATCTTGATTTCATCACCCGTGAGGACAATGTCAACACCGAGCTTTTCAACAGCCATCGCCGCGCCCTTGATGACCTCGTCCGGTGAGTTATCTCCGCCGAATGCGTCAACGATTATCTTCATTGTTTTTTCTCCTCTTGATCTTCTCGTTTAAAAATTTGGTGAATCCGATATCTGTCTTTTCGCTTTTCGGAATAACATACTCCGTGCCGTTTTCCGTCCTGATGATGAAGTGACTTTTTGTGTCACGGTAGCTTTCCAGCTTTTCATACGGAAAATAAGCCGCAAAGCTTTCTTCGCATACAAGAAAACCGTCCGTGTAAAACTCATAGAGCCGTGTTTTTTCACCATTTTCGGAAAACGCCTTTTCAGCCGAGCGTTTTATTCCCGAAAGCGAAAATATTCCCGACAAAAATGCAAGTCCCGATATTATCGTGATAAGAAAATATCCTGCAACTGCCGAAAGAACCGCTATAACGAACGAAATTACAGTTACCACAGTTTCAAGCCGAGCTGCCGACTTTTTTTCACATAAAATCTCGTCAAGTCCATACTCCGTTTCAAGGCTGTAGACCGCAGGTGCGGCACTTTTGAGCTTTATTTCAACTTTTCCCATAAGCCGCCTCCTTATATGGTCTTGACGGTGAATTTTCCGCCGAGCTTGTTTTCCATTACCGCGCGCAGGAGCTTTTTCTGTTCATCGGAAAGCTCCCCTTTCGGGATAAGATAGGTCTTTCCGTCGTCGCGGAACAGCATAACTTCGAGCGTGTTCTCAACGCCCCTCACGATGCGTTCATAGCTTTCATTAACGCCCTCATATTCGCTTGCAAAGGTGAAATGGTGGCGGTAAAAATTATATGTGCAGTTTTCGCTGCCGTTGGGAGCTTTTCTAACTGAGTTGCTGACCTTTCGTGCATTCAGAAACATTTCAAGCGCGATAAGAAGTGCAAATACAACATACGAAATCGCAAGCATCGGCTGACCTGCCGCAATTGCAACAAGAACTATCTGCAAAACGATAAGAACGGCAAGTATCGCGCCTATCACCGCAAAAATATAAGCTCCGCCGCTTTTGAAAAGCATCGTCTGTTCAAGCTGCTTGAAGTCCTTTTCGCCGCATTTCACTGTGAAGCCGACGAGCGGTTCTTTGCCCTTATCGTCGGGGAAATCAAAGGAAACATTCATCTCTGTTCCTCCATAGACGCATCGAACGCGCTCAGTGCTCTGTCTGCAATGACCTGATAGCGCTGCTGCTTGTCCTTTATGCGCTCGCCGATGTCGGGGAGAATTCCCATATTTGCGCCCATTGGCTGAAAATTCTCAACGCTTTCATCGGAAATATAAGCCGAAAGCGCACCGAGCATCGTTTCTCTCGGCAGCGAGAGTGACGGCTTTCCGAGAAGCTTTCGTGCAAGATTTTTTCCTGCGATAATGCCGCTTGCGGCGGATTCCATATAACCCTCTACGCCCGTTATCTGACCTGCGAAGAAAATTCTTCCGTCAGAACGGAGCGAAAAATCGCTGTTCAAAAGCTTAGGCGAGTTGAGGAACGAGTTTCTGTGCATTACGCCGTAGCGCAAAAACTCGGCATTTTCCAATCCGGGAATAAGCGAGAACACACGCTTTTGCTCGCCGAATTTGAGGTTCGTCTGGAAACCGACAATGTTGTACATCGTTCCCGAGCTGTTCTCTTTTCTCAGCTGAACAACGGCATAAGGGCGCTTTCCCGTTACGGGGTCGGTCAGTCCGACAGGCTTCATTGCACCGTAGCGCATCGTTTCTTCGCCGCGCTTTGCAAGAACTTCGATCGGCATACAGCCCTCGTAAACAGTGAAGCTGTCATTCTTGTTATGAAGCTCTTGCGGACGGTCGAATTCGTGGAGCGGAGCGGATTCCGCATTTATTATTGCATTGTAAAATGTGAGGTATTCTTCCTTTGTGAATGGGCAGTTGATGTAATCATCGTCACCTCTGCCGTATCGGGCAGCGAAGAACGCTCTGTTCATATCGAGCGACTCAAAGGAAACTATTGGAGCAGCTGCATCGTAAAAGCTGAGATATCCGCCGCACAATTCGCTTATGCTCTCGGCAAGTCCGTCCGAGGTGAGCGGTCCTGTCGCGATGATAACGTTCCCCTCGGGTATCTCCGTGACCTCTTCACTGTGGAGAGTGATATTTTCGTGCGACTTTATCTTCTCCGTCACAAGGTCGGAGAAAAGCTTTCTGTCGACCGCAAGCGCACCGCCTGCAGGGACAGCTGTTTCCTCTGCGCAGGGCACGGTGAGCGAACCCAAGCGGCGCATCTCCTCTTTGAGCAGACCTGCCGCCGAATTGACCCTTGACGCTTTGAGTGAATTCGAGCAGACAAGCTCCGCAAAGCCCTCATATTTATGCGCAGGAGAGAATTTTTTCGGCTTCATTTCGAAAAGGTCAACATGTATGCCTGCCTGTGCAAGCTGCCACGCCGCCTCACAGCCTGCAAGACCTGCGCCGATAACTTTAACGTTATTCATATTTTATTTATCCTTGAAAATCTTGGGATTTATACTAATTCTTGATCGTTATATAGACAAAATCAACAGATAGAATAAGTTCAATGTCACTGCGTGGACCTTGAAAAGCGACCGCAGACAGGCTGGTCTGTCGGTCAGCCCCTCTGTCGGCATAAAGCCGACACCTCCCCCTACTGTGGGAGATCACGCCTGACAAGGGAGCCTGACGCAGAGTGAACTTATTATAGCCGAGAGTTTGTCTATAGAATTAGTATTACTTTTCCTTTTTGATAGCAACCTCGTAGCCGCAGCCTTCCTTTAAGCAGAAGAGCTTGCCGCCCTTTTTGAAGAGGGTCGTGCCGTCGTTGCACTTCGGACACTTATCGGAAACCGGTGTGTCCCAAGTCATAAAGTCGCAGTTCGGATTATCCTCGCAGCCGAAGTATTTCTTGCCCTTTTTGGACTTTTTCTGGAGTATCTTCTTGCCGCACTTAGGGCAAACGCCGCCTGTCGGCTTGATGATCTTCTTCGTGTTTGTACATTCGGGGAATCCCGAGCAGGCAAGGAACTTTCCGAATCTGCCTATCTTGATTACCATAGGCTTGCCGCAAACCTCGCAGACCTCGTCCGTTTCCTCATCGGGGACTTTGATGCGCTTGCCGTCCATATCGGTTTCAGCCTTTTTGAGCGTTGCGTCGAAATCATCGTAGAAATCGTGCAGAGTCTGTACCCAATCAGCCTCGCCGGTTTCGACCTTATCGAGGTTGCTTTCCATATTAGCCGTAAATTTCGTATCAACGATATGCTTGAAGTGGTCTTTCATGACCTGAGTTGTGACTTCGCCAAGTCCCGTAGGCTTGAGCTGCTTGCCGTCACGCTCAACATAGAAGCGGTTGGTGATAGTCGAGATAGTCGGAGCATAAGTTGACGGTCTGCCGATGCCGTTTTCTTCAAGCGCCTTGATGAGCGTTGCTTCGGTATATCTTGCAGGCGGCTGTGTAAAGTGCTGATTGCCCTCGATAGCTTTGAGTTTGAGCTTGTCGCCTTTTTCGATAACGGGGAGGACTTTGTTTTCCTCATCGTCCTTTGTTTCCTCATAGAGAACGGTAAAGCCGTCAAACTTCACCGAGAAGCCCGTTGCCTTGAATGTGCAGCCGTTTGCATCGATAGCGGCGGAAACCGTATCGAGCGAAGCGCTTTCCATCTGGCTTGCGATGAAGCGTTCCCAGATAAGGCGGTAAAGCTTGAACTGCTCGGGGGTAAGGCTGTCTTTTATCTTTGCAGGGGTAAGCTCGGGCATAGACGGACGGATAGCTTCGTGCGCGTCCTGAGCGCCTGCTTTGGTCTTGTATATCTTCGGTGTGGAGGGGACGTACTTTTTGCCGTAGACCTCCTCGATATATTTGTATGCGGAAGCGCGCGCTTCATCGGAAATTCTAAGGCTGTCGGTTCTCATATATGTGATAAGACCGACTGCGCCCATATTTTCAATTTCAACACCTTCATAAAGGGTCTGTGCTGTTTTCATCGTTTTAGCTGCGGCAAAGCCAAGCTTCTTTGAAGCCTCCTGCTGCATTGTCGAAGTCGTGAACGGAGGTGCAGGCGACTTTCTACGGACGGATTTTTTGACCTCGGTGACGATGTAATCAGCACCCTCAACACGGGCAAGTATCTTGTCGGCATCTTCCTTGGAATGAAGTTCGGTCTTCTTTCCGTCAACGCCGTAGAATGAAGCGGCAAACTGCTTTTTCGAGGACGGAGCGGTCATTTTCGTATCGATAGACCAGTATTCCTCGGGCTTGAAGTTTTCGATCTGTTTTTCTCTGTCAACGACGAGCGAAACAGCTACCGACTGAACACGTCCTGCGGAAAGTCCGCGGCGAACTTTTTTCCAAAGGAACGGCGAAAGCTTGTAACCGACGATACGGTCAAGGATTCGACGTGCCTGCTGAGCATTTACAAGGTCAAGGTCAATGCTGCGCGGGTGCGCCATACCATTGGTAACGCCCGTTTTTGTAATTTCGTTGAAGGTTACTCGGTCGTTTGCGTCCATAGGCAGTCCGAGCATCTGCGCCAAGTGCCATGAAATGGCTTCTCCCTCGCGGTCCGGGTCCGTTGCGAGATAGACAAAATCAGCTTTTTTCGCTTCGTCCTTCAAGCTTGCGATAAGCTCCTCTTTGCCTTTTATATCGGTATAAACGGGTTTGAAATCATTGTCAACATCAACGCTGAGCTTTGATTTCGGCAGGTCACGGACGTGACCCATTGAAGCAACGACCTCATAGCCGCTGCCGAGATATTTTTTTATAGTTTTAGCCTTTGCGGGTGACTCCACAATAACAAGCTTTGACATTTATATCGTAACTCCTTTCGGAAAATCATCAGTTCAAAGGGCAAAATAATCCTGCCCCGTTTCGGAATAAACAGCGCCGTCAATTTCAAGGTCTGTGATAAGCATAAGCACCTCGGAAATATCAAGACCGCTCTTTTCTGCGACCTCATCGGGCGAAATGCCGTTTTCGGCACTTTTTATGATATCATAAATGACACCCGAACTGCCCTCGGGTCTGTATATTTCTCCGTTTTCCGTCTTGTCGGCTGAAAATTCGGTCTGCTTCGGCGGTTTTGACGTTTTAGGCTTCTTCGGCTGTTTGGGTTCATAGGTTTTGGCCTGCGGAATCGGCTGAACAGCATCGCCAAGCTTTGCCATATCGGAAATGCTGTCTTTTACAGGCTTATGACTGTAGTTCTCGAAATATTCGCACGGGATATCGTGTTCATAGAGAAGCGGTATCGCGCCGTCACGGATAAGCGACTTGTTGCCGTCATACCTCGGGTCGAAAATATCGTGCGGAGGTATCACCCAAAGGTCGCGTCCCTGCGAAACAGCGTTTGAAGCTGTGCTGAGCGAGCCGCTTCGCTCCGAAGCTTCGATAACGGCAGTTCCAAGCGAGATGCCCGAGAGTATTCGGTTTCGCATAGGAAAATTAAAGCGGTTCGCACTCGAATTCGGGAAATATTCGGACAGAAACAGACCGTTTGCGGCTATCTCGTCAATATATTGGCTGTTCTCGGCAGGATATTCATATCCTATGCCTGCGCCGAGGACGGCTATAGTTTTGCCGCCCGAGCGAACAGCGGAAAGATGTGCGGTTATGTCAGTTCCGACAGCAAAGCCGCTTGCCACGACAATACCCGACCTCACGAGAGCCGAGCATATCTTTTTTGCTGTATTTTTTGAATATTCAGAAGGGTTTCTTGCTCCGACGACCGCAACAATAACATCGGACGCGAGCAGATCGATCTCGCCCTTATAAAAAAGCAGAACGGGCGGGTCGTATATTCCCCTCAGTTTTGGCGGATAATCGGTGTCGTTGAAACCGACTATTCCGATATTATGACCGAAGCAGTAGGAAATTATTTCACGAAGCTGCTTTGCGGTCGTGTTTTCCGCGGCTCTTAACTCCTGCGGTGTAAAAATTCCCTGCGGACGCTCAAAAGCAATAGCTTTGTAGAGCGCATCGAGCGAGCCGAAATGCTGTTCGAGCTCCCATATCCTTGCTTTTCCCACTCCGAAGCAGGATACGATATACAGCAGCTTTATTATCTCATCACGAAAGATATCGCTCATTTCGTCAGCTCCCACATTATGATAGAAGCGGCAGTTGCGGCGTTGAGCGAATTCACGTTGCCGTTCATGTGTATGGTGAGTTTTTTATCGCATCTGCTGACAGTTTCACGGGAAAGTCCGTTGCCCTCGTTTCCGATAAGCACAGCTGCGCCGTTTTTGAACGAACATTCGGTGAGAGAAAGTGCGTCCGAATCAATTACGGAAGCAAAGGTTTCGATACCCTTGCTTTTGAGCGCTGCAAACATTTCGTCTTCGTCAGCATTCGCTATCTTCATTCGGAAAAGGCTGCCCATAGTCGAGCGCACCGTTTTAGGGTTATAAATATCACAGCAGTTCACGGCTATAATTCCGTCAACACCCATAGCGTCAGCTGTTCTGATAATTGTACCCATATTTCCGGGGTCTTGGAGCTGTACAAGCACGGCGTACTTTCCACGTTCTTTCACAAGCTCATCGGCGGATATGCTTTTCGGCATTTTGCAGGCTGCAAAAATGCCCTGCGTACCCTGCGTTTGCGCGAGCGAAGAAGCGAGATCATCGGGAACGGTGATAATTTTTCCGCATTTTTCTTCAAGCTTTTCAAGCAGTTCGGGGAACTTCTCCGAAGCCGTTTCCGAAGCAATGACAAAGCTCATTTCCGCATTTTCCATTGCCGCATCTTCGACAAGTCTTACGCCCTCGAGTGGAAACAGACCATACTCGCTGCGATATTTTTTGTTTGAAGCTATCTTCTTGAAAAGCTTTATTTTATCGTTTTCCTTTGAAGCAATAAACTGTCGCAACGCCCTGTTCCTCCTTTTTCCGTGCATAAAAATGCGGTTTGTTCACAGTTTTCTCAAAATCATAAAAATCGCAAAAAGTCAGAAGCAAAAAAATTCACTTCTGACCTTGTAAGCGTTTTTTATTTAAAGAGCAGCCTTTGCCTTTTCGGTAAGAGCTGTGAAACCTGCTGCATCGTTAACAGCAATCTCTGCGAGCATCTTTCTGTTAAGTGTGATGCCAGCCTTCTTAAGGCCGTTCATGAATGTCGAGTAGTTCATACCATTCATCTTGCAAGCTGCGGAAATTCTTGTGATCCAGAGCTTTCTGAAATCTCTCTTCTTAAGACGTCTGCCAACATAAGCATAGTTGCCGGACTTCATAACGGCTTCTTTAGCCATCTTGAAATGCTTGCTCTTTGCGCCCCAGTAGCCCTTAGCAAGCTTTAATGTTTTATTTCTTCTCTTTCGAGTAGCCATTGCGCCCTTAACACGAGCCATAATTCTTTACCTCCGTTTATTTCGTATTTAGATTACTTGTAAGGAATAAGAACCTTAACGGTTGAAGCGTTTGCAGAGCTTGCGTAGCCAGCTGCTCTTGCGATTCTCTTACGCTTTGTAGCCTTCTGAGTAAGTCTGTGTCTCTTGTTGGTCTTCTGATACTTTACAAGACCGTTCTTGGTTACTTTAAAACGCTTTTTTGCGCCAGAATGTGTTTTCTGCTTAGGCATGATGTATCCTCCTTCAATTTTTAGGCGAAGCTTTCGCCGTTGTATTTTTATTTTGAAGCCTTAGGGGAAACGAACATAACGAGTGCGCGTCCCTCCATTTTAGATGGCTTTTCAACCGTACCGTATTCGGAAACAGCTTCTTTGAATCTGTCGAGAAGCTCTTCACCGAGCTGAGGATGTGCGATCGCACGTTTGCGGAAACGAATGGAAACCTTAAGCTTGTCGCCGCCCTTAAGGAACTTTGCAGCCTGATTTACCTTTGTGTTAAAATCGTTCGTGTCGATGGTGGAGAACATTCTGATCTCCTTAACGTCAACGACCTTCTGATTTTTCTTTGCTTCCTTCTCACGCTTGCCCTGTTCAAAAAGGTACTTTCCGTAGTCCATGATCTTACACACGGGCGGAGTTGCCTGCGGAGCAATTTTTACAAGATCAAGCTCTCTTTCTTCTGCAAGAGCCAACGCTTCCTTTGCCGAGATAACGCCGATGGCGGAACCGTCGGAATCAATCACACGGATCTCTTTGTCCTTGATTTCTTCATTAATCTGTAATTCTTTAACGCTTATGTTAAGCACCCCCGAAATAAAATAAAAAATGAGCGGAAAAGCATCTCTTCCGCTCATACTGTGTTTCATCTCAAAGCAGGCAGGCATAAAAGCCGCCGCTTGTAAATAAAAAAGAGTATCTATTGACCTCTGCGCACTCTTTGCGGCAGGGTGAGAACGGAAAGTTCTGCTTTATTTTAAATGGTTTTCTCAAACCAACGCTATATATTATACCACAAAAAACGCATTTGTCAAGGGCTTTTGCAAATTTTTTTAAAAAACTTACTGTCCGTCAGCAGAATCGGTGCTTTCGGAAACATTTCCCGCAAGCTTGTTCTGATAGGACTCGTTGTCGAACCATTCGTCCAGCACCTTTACGGAGATGGAATAGCCTGTGCCTGTCTTGACATACTCGGTGATCTCGCCCGTGGTGAGGAGAGTTTCTATCTCCTGCGAAGTGAGGTTGAGGTACTCGGCAGCTTCGTCCTCGGTGAGGTATTTTTTCTCGCTGAAGTTCATACTGTCGGGTGTTGTGACGTTGCTGATATTTGAGAAAGACTTATCGGTAATGGTCTTGTTCAGCTTGCGTATGCCGCCGCCTATCGAAAGTCCGCTTATAAGTACGCATATTCCTAGGAAGACTGCTCCGACGAATGTTCCGTTTATCATCTTTGAACCCGAAGTTCTGTTTCTGTTAGTCTGATTTGAAGCCATTTTTTATTCCAGCCTTTCATAACGAAATTTCTATCTCCCTATCAAGGCTGAAAGAATAAAGGAACGCCTGACGCACCCTGATATGGAAAATTTTCTCCAGAGCGGCGCTGTACAGAACGAGCTGTCGGCGGTAGCGGTCGGCAAGGACTTCACCGCTTTTTACTCGGTCGGTCTTGTAATCGACAAGCACTGTTTCGCCGTCCTCAAAGAAGATGCAGTCGGCGATACCCTGAAGCATACTGCTGCTATTATTATACTCCAAACCGTACATTCCGTCAAGACCCAGCTTTGATATTTCGACAAGAAATTTCTGCTCTCGGCGCACTTCGGGTGAACGTTTCATTCGCTCATAAAGCGGCGAACGGAAGAACGCTCTTATATGCTCAAGATCAAGCGAGCGGCGTTCTGCGGAGCTGATGATGCCGAGCGTTTCAAGGCGTTCGGCTTCGGCTTCGGGGTCTTTTTCCGCAGCGGCATAATCGGCATACTGCATAAAGGTGTGCGTTGCCGTTCCTATTTCTGCGGCGGTGAGCTTTCCATAATCTGCAGCGAATTCGGGTCTGCGCAGGAAAACTTCTGCGCTTTCGCTTTTCGCTATCTCGGTTATGGTGAGCTTTGCAAGTGCTTCGGTAAGATCACTATTATAATGGTAATTGAAATTGCCGAGCAGTTTTCGGACACTTTCCTCCTCCGCAAGTGCTTTCGTTTCTTCGGGAGCTTTTTCATCGGAAGAAGTATCCTCGAACGCGGATATTTTTATCTTCGCCCTGCTGTTTCGCGTTGGGACGTAAATTTCGTTTTGGATTCGGCAGGAATCGGGGTGCGTGAGCAGTATCGCAAGCAGCCAGTCGAGCATCGACTGCGCCTTTACCGCCGATGGCTTTCCGTTCTCTGCGGCAAGTTGGGCGGCGCATTGGGCAATTCGGCGGCGCGTGTTGTCGCTGTCGGGAACGGTTATAAAAAGCCGCTCCTTTGCTCTTGTGAGTGCAACATACAGAAGTCGCATCTCCTCGCTTATGCTCTCGCGGCGGTTCACGCAGGATATCGCATAGCGTGGGAACGAATCGTAAAGCTGACCCGTTTCGAGGTTCTGTATCTTGAAGCCGATGCCGAGGTCAAGGTGTATCTGCATACGGTTCATGCAGTCCATGAGGTTGAATTTTCGCGAAGTTCCGCAGAGGAAGACGAACGGATATTCAAGTCCCTTTGATTTGTGTATAGTCTTTATCGAAACTGCGTTGTCAGCAGGTGAAACGACTGAGGCACGGACGAAATCGCCGCCGTTTTCCGAAACATCGTTAAGATAGCGGATAAATCCCGACAAGCCGCCCGAGGAGTTCTGCTCATACGATTTTGCATATTCGAGCAAGAGCCGCAGGTTCGCCTTTTTCTGCTCGCCGTCCGAGTAAACGCTCATTGACGAGAGGAAGTCCGTGCTGTCATAAACGGTCACGATGAGCCTTTCAAGGCTTTGCGAAGCGGCGCTGATACGCAGGCTCTTGAAGATCCCGCAGAAGCGTTCGAGCTTTGATTTTGCGGAGTAGCCGCTTCCCTCTTCGACCGCTTTCAGAACAGCTTTGTAGAGCTTTTCGTCACGCTTTTCCGAAAGCAGACGAAGCTCCGCCATTTCGTCAGCATCAAGCATAAACATCGGCGACATCAGCACCGAAACGAGCGGTATATCCTGCATCGGGTCGTCGATGACTTTAAGCAGATTCAGAAGCACCGATATTTCGCGTGACTGTAAGTAGCTTACGGTTTCCTCGCAGACTGCTTTTATGCCCATTGCGTTGAGTTCATCGGCGTAGAGCTGTCCCCTCGCCCTGTCACGGAGCAGAACGCAGAAATCACGGGGTTCGCAAGGGCGCATTTCTCCCTTGTCAAAGACTTTCTCAACGCCGAGCATCGACTTTATCCTTGAAGCCGCCGCGTGAGCCTCCGCCTGAGCCGCGGAGAGCGATTCTTCGCCGCTTTCATCGTCCGCAGCTGCGGTTATAACGCCCTTGTCGGGAGAGAAAATTATCTCGGCCGCGCGGTCTGCATCGGGGTAGCTTGCGCCGTATTCAAGCTTCTCATTATCGGTATAATTGATGCCGCCGTTATCCCTGTCCATAATATTTTCAAAAACATCGTTGACGAAATCGACAACGTCACGGCTGCTTCGGAAATTGCGGTTGAGGAGCACTGCCGCATTCGTCCCCGTGAAGCCTTTTTCATAAGGTTCGGACGAATCAAGAACTTCGAGGAAATTGTTCGGGTTAGCAAGTCGAAAACGGTATATCGACTGCTTGACATCGCCAACGACAAAGAGGTTGTCGCCGCCCTTTTCGGCTGTGCCGTTGTGCGAAAGCATACGGAAAATAACGCTCTGCGTGTTGTTCGCATCCTGAAATTCGTCTATCATTATCAGCTTGTAATATTCGGAAAGCTCACGGGCGAGCGGTGTTCTAACGATGCTTCCGCTCTCGTCCTTTCTGCACAGAAGCTTTACCGCCAGCTGTTCCGCATCGGAGAAACCGAGCGCATTTTTGTCAACTTTGATAGCATCTATCTCTTTGATAAGCTCCTTGACGAGAAACGAAATTCCGTCTATAATTTTGGCGTTCACCTTATAGTCGTCCATAATGTTTTTAAGTGAAAAGATATTGCCGCAGGCGTCATTCGCAAGCTTTTTGTATCGGTCACGGAAATCCTTTACCGCATCGATAACGGCGGCATCGTCCGAGCCTTTTTCCGTTTTCGGATAGCGGCAGGTATCAAACCTGATCGGTTTGGGCATTCTCTCGTCCCACGGCAAAGCCGTGTCTTTCACGCGTTCGGAAAGCTGTTCAAAAAGCTGTGCTTCGCCCGTGATGATACTCTGTGCCTTTGATTTTCCGTCATCGGGGACTAATTCAGCCGCATAGAAAGCCAGTGCCGCCGCACTTCTGAACTGCTGTGAAATGAACTCCGAATAAGCCGCAGCAAGGGGGTCTGTGCGCTCGTCAAAAGGCTGTTCGTAACGCTTTTTTGCGCTGTCGAGAAAGTCCGTTGGGAACGGGAGCGACATTATAAAACGGTATATCGCGAGCATCGTTTTTTCCAGCTCTGTATCTCCCCTTGCGCCCGAACAGGTGAAGTCCGCAAGCTTTTTCATAAGCTCGGGCTTTTCGCCGTAAAGACGTTCAAAGACGTTCTCGGAGGCTTTCGCAACGATGAGCTTCTCCTCCGAATCATCGATAATGCGGAAGCCTGCCGAAACATCGAGCGACTGGACATTTTCCCTTATAAGGTCGAAGCAGAATGAATGTATGGTCGAGATTTTCGCCGACGGGATAAGCGCTTGCTGGCTGAAAAGCCACTCGTTCGAGGGATAGGCTTCAAGCTGTTTCGCTATCGCATCGGAAAGGCGCTGTTTCATCTGCGCCGCCGCATCGTTCGTGAACGTTACAACGATAATTTTATCGGCAGGAACGCGGTTCTCGTTATCGGAGAGGATACGGAGCAGCCTTTCGACCAGAACGGAGGTCTTGCCGCTTCCTGCCGCCGCCGAAACGATGACCGATGTGTTTCTCGCTTCAATAGCTTCAAGCTGTCGGTCTGTCCATTTATCAGCCATTGTTCATCTCTCCTTTCTCGGGTTCTTCGCGGATAATGCCGTCAAGCTTTGCTCTCATTTTCTCGGCAGCTTCGGGGTCGTAATCGCGGTGTATAATGTTCGGAAAATTGCCGCAGACGGAGCTGTAGTCGCAGTATGAGCATGGTGAAACACTGCCGTTCCGAAGCGGGTCAGCTTCGATCTCGCCGCTCTTTATGCTCATAGCTGTTTCCGTCAGAATTTCAGCAGAATATTTGCGCAGAGCGGCTATCTGATCTTCGGTGATAACGCTTGAATTGCTGTAAAAATCGCCGTCATTCTTTATCTTTACGGGGATAAAAGTGCCGCTAAGACCGTTTTCCATTGCGCCTGCAATATCAACATCGGCAACGACTATGCCGTCCATTTTGCAGCCTTTTTTCTCATAGGAAAGCTTCTCGTCCTCGGTCGGCTCTCTGCCGAGTGAGGGGACGTTGTCCTTGGCGTGCATATAGAGAACGCCTGCAGGCAAAGCCTCATGATATCTGCCCTCGTTGAGCGGCGCATCAGGGTCGGTCACGGCGAAGATGTACAGAAGCATCTGCATATTTATACCATAATAAAGGTCAGCAAGCGAGAACACCTTTGAACCCGTTTTGTAGTCAACAACACGAACGTAGGTTATACCGTCCTTTACGAATGTGTCGATTCGGTCGACTGCGCCGACAAAGCTTACACGCGTCTTGTCGGGTAGCTGTATCGTGACCGGTTTTTCGTCACTGCCCTCGGCGTAGGAAAGCGTATATTCAAAGCTGGACGGCGAAAAATCGGACTGCGAAAATTCAAGCTTCAGACGGTAGATGATATCCGTCAGCGTTTCAGCCATTCGCACGAACGCCGCAACGAAGCGTTTCGTCTTGCCGTAGCTTCCACCGACCGCGTCCGAAGCGTAATATTCGCCAAGCTTGGTTTTAACGATAGCGGAAATGTCCTTTCGCTCCATTTTTACAAAGCTGTCCTTGTCGTATTCCTTTAAAAATTCGCAAAGACAGTAGTGTATCGCAGTTCCCTTTGCAGGTGCGGAAACGTCCACGCGCTGTCGCGGCTGTATGCGCAGACCCTTTTTGCAGAAGTAAATGAACGGGCATTTTCTGTAGTCTTCAAGGCGCGAAGCGGAAAGGCTTATGTTCTGCCCGAAAAGACGCTCGGCGTTCTCACGGCGGAGCGAATGTCTGCCCTTTATCGGCTCATCGGCAAGGCGAAGCTTTCGTCGATTCTCGGGCGAATGATCTTCGAGTGCCGCGCGCAGGCTCGCAATATCCGAGTCGTTCCTGCGGAAGCTTTTGATGTACTGATAATAGCCGTTCTGCTCGGTCGTGCAGAAAAACAGCGTTCCGAGGTCTTTTTCGGTGAGCTTTATTTCGCCGAACATTCCCTCCAACTGCTTCACGGCGAATGACGGATAGAGCGGCGCGCCCGAAACATTAGCCACGGGGTAAGTGACGTAAAGCTTTTCCCTCGCCGCGGATAAAACGGAATATGCAACGAAGCGCTCCTCCGAGTTTTTCTCCCTCATCGAGCCGCCTATCTCGATATCAGCCGCACGGAAACGCTCGGTGTCCTTATCGGAAAAGAGCGGTGACGGCTTCGGCGCGAGCGGAAATGTTCCCTCGTTCGCACCGATGACAAAGATAGCCTTCGGTTTGGAAAAACGCGATGTATGCGCCGCTGTAAAGCTTACGCAGTCGAGCGTTTTCGGCGGTGCGGAAAGCTTCATTCCCGAAACGCAGGAGTCGAAAAGCTCCGCAAACTCCGATGCGCTTATCTCAGCTTCGCCGAGCGTTCTGTAGAAGCTTTGCAAAAGTTCACAAAGCATATCCCAAAGCTGTTTTGCTTCACGGACTGCGACCAATGCTTCGCTGTCGCCGTCCGAATTTTTCGCTTTTTCCTCGACCGAATGTGCAATGCCGACTTCTTCGAGGAAGTCCGAAACTGCGCGGCATACAGCGTTTGCCCTGCCCTGTGAAGCCTTTTTCCGCAGATTTTCAAGCGGAACTATGACGGTCTGCCTTGCTTCTTCCGCTATGGCATCATTTTCATCTGCAATGCGGAACGGTTCGCTCCACATTTTGCCCTCGACGTTCCAGCGGTAGCAATATTCTTCAAGGATATCCGCTTTTTCATCGTCAAGTCCCGAAAATCCCGTCTTTATGTAACGCAAAATTTCCTCGGTCGAAAATTTTCGCGCCGATGCAAGCTTTAACGCTGTTCGTATAAAAACAACGAGCGCCTTGTGTGAAATTCCGTCCGAAACATCGGTATAAAGCGGAATATCCGAACGTCTGAAAGCCGCTTCAATCATCGTCATATAGCTTTCGGACGAGCGCGAAGTCACGGCGATATCGGAATATTTGTAACCCTCCTCGCGGACAAGTCGGCATATCTCGGCGGCAACATAATCCGCCTCGGCGTAAGGCTCGGCAGCTTCGTATATCTTCACCGCTCTGCACTCGCCGTCATAATGCTCACGCTTTGCACGGAGAATATTTTTCCTCATAAATTCAAGCTCGGGATAGGCAAATCGCTTGTTTTCCGTGAGGAAAGTTTTCCGAACCTGTGCACCTGCGTCATTTGCGGCGGAAATAAGCTTATACATCGTTGTATTGACCGTATCGAAGAGCGAGAAATTTCTCGGCGCTTCGTCCTCGGTCGTGAGTGATACAGTCACACTGCCGCAGTCGCGTATCATAATTTTCAAAAGCTCATATTCATCGGGGGTGAAACTTTTGAACTCATCGATGAAAAATTCCGTGTCCTTAAAAAAGCCGTGTTCGGAAGCTTTTTTTGCGGCTTCGGTAAGGTCAGTTCCGCTGTCCTTGAAGCCGTGCTTTTCAAGGCTTTCCATATATCCCGAATAGATAAGGGCGATGTCCTTTGCTTTCGGGCGAATGGTTTCATCGAGCGCTGAAAGCTTTTCCGTGAGCTGTTCGGGCGAAACTCCTGCCGCCGAAAACGCTTTTACAATTTCGAGCGCATCTGCGACAAAGCGAGTTTTCGCTGCCTGCCTGTCGTAAAATTCCAGCGAATGTTCACTGCGAAGCCGCGACAGCACCTCAAACATTATGATATTCCGGACGGTATCATCGGCATATTTGCCCCTCAAACCGCCGTATTTTATGAAAATATACTTCGCCGCACGGGAGAAATTGATTATCTCCATGCGGTTGAAATCCTCCATACCCATAAAGTTGTAGAGCAGGCGGTTGTATTCAAAGTTGAACTGGTCGGGGACGATGGCATAGACCTTTTTCCCCTCGACAACGGCACGTTTTATCCTTGTCATCATCTCATATGATTTTCCCGTGCCTGAACCGCCGTATATAATGTCGAGCATTTTTTGTATCCGCTCCTTTCGTCAACGATTATAATACTAATTTTTGACAAAAAATCGGCGCAAAAGCCATATAAAGCTGTTAAACAGCTGCGAGCTTTTGCTTGATTTTTTGTACACTTTCAGTTTAAAAATTAGGAAAAAGCTGATTAAAGCGAAGCGTTCGTTTTGCCATTTTGAGAAATGTACGAGTTTACGCCTTTAATGTCAATTTGACATAAACATTTTAAAAAATGGCAAAAACGTATTAATCAGCGTTTCCTTAGTATACCATATTTTTCATTTTCATTCAAGAAAAATTCGTCATACTGTTTTCAACTCTCCAATTTTTTGTACACTTCAAGTTTAAAAATAAGTATAAACCAAAAGCGCAGTCAAGTTTCCGCCGAAAGGCTTTTGAACGCTGACTGCGCTTGTTTTCTTAATTTACACGGAAAATAACTTCTCCATTGCCGCTTTTTTTACGTTTTTTGTCCTCATACATCATTGAATCGGCGCGTCGGAAAACATCGGAAGGTTCATTATCCAATGAACTGACTGCTCATCGTATCGACCGACTGCTCGATATTGCGAAGCTCCTCATTTATCTGCTGTGCGCTTTCGCTGCATTTAAGGCGCAGTATCTCAGAGGAATCATCGTCCAGAACATCGCTTATGCTGAAAATGCTCGCCGAAACGAGCAGTGCTGCCGGCACAAGGAAGCAGAGAACGACAATGAAGTTCATCTTCCGCCTGATAGATCTTTTAATTTTATCACCTGTCGTTTTTATCGTCATCGCGGCTCGTCATTTTTATTCTGACATCGCGCCATTCACGTCTGACTTTTCTGTTTTTGAAGTTGGTCTTTATCTTGTAAACAACACCGCCGCCGAAGAATATCGCCATATTTATAAAGGATATCGCGATACAAAGGCTCGCCTGCCAGTAGCCGACAGCAAGCATCGTTATGAAATCATAGAGCAGAAATGCCGCATCGATCCACGCGAGCCATTTCGCCTTTACGGGAATAAAGAAGAACAGCAGGAACTGTTCATTCGGGAAAAGCATCGCGAACGCAAGGAACAGCGACATATTGAGGTATTCCGCCGTTGCATAGCCCGAGATGAAGCCGCCGATTATCGTTCCGACAACGCCCGTGAAGTAGAAAACGTTGAACCGAAAGCCACCCCATACCTGCTCGAGCTGCGAACCGATGAGCCAGTAGAAATAACAGCTTATAAGCATAAATATCGGATTGGAACTGAACGGACACAGAATGAACGAAAAAATTCTCCAAACCTGCCCCTGCATCACAGCCGCGCGGTCGAAATACATATAGCTGCTAAGATACAGCTCGGGGAAAAGATAATCGAAGATAAACACTATCACGCTGCCTATGACAACATAAAGCATAAGGTTGGGAATATAATATTTGCCGAATTTGCGTTCCATTTTATTTAAAAGATTCAAAGTATCATTCCTTTCGGTCAAAAGCACAAAAATTTATATAGTCATAAAAATTCAAACCAAGCAAACCCCTCTTCGCGAACATAAACTAATTTTTTACGCAAACTGAGCGGAACGAAGTGCAGCGCGGCACGAACCTGCCACAGAGCTTCCCACAATCACAAGATGCCGAACCGCAAAACAAACCCTCTTCGCGAACATAAATCGATTTTCCGCCGCAAACTGAGCGGAACAAAGTGCAGCGCGGCGCGAATCTGCCGCAGGGCCTCCCTGTAATTATACCATATTGGTAACAAAATTACAAGTAGCACTTGAAATTTTCATAAATATTGATTATAATAGTAAAAGTACCGTAAAAGTACAAATCCCTAAAAGAAAGGTCGTAAATAAAATGGCTGTAGAAATTACAAAAGAAACCGTTATCGGCGATATCCTTGACGAAGATATGGAAACTGCACCGTTCTTCCTTGAAATGGGAATGCACTGCCTCGGCTGCCCCGCTTCAAGAGGCGAATCCATCGAAGACGCATGCGCAGTTCACGGCGTAGACCCCGATGAACTCGTTGCAAAGCTCAAGGCTCACTTCGCTAATAAGTAAGAACCGTTATACAAAACACCATTTAAAATTCGGAAAAATCAAGCCGACAATCTTGTAGCTGTTTTAACAGGTTTATATGTGATTTCGGCGCAGATTTTTTCCTATATTTTATTGGTGTTTAGTATTACAACGGATAACCGCCGCACAATGCAATATTTGTGCGGTTTCTTTTTAAAAGGAGTAGAATAAATGCTCGGAAACAGACTTAGAGCCTGCGCCGAATATGTTGTCGGCGGGAAAGCTTGCGATGTCGGCACAGACCACGGCTACCTCGCGGCTGAACTTCTGCTGTCGGGAAAATGCAGCTTCGCCATTGCCGCCGATATAAACGAAAAGCCGCTCGATTCGGCTCGCACAACTTTGCACAGGCACGGACTTGACGAACGCTCTCAGCTTGTCCTCTCGGACGGCGTAAAAAACGTTGACCTTGACGGCGTTACCGATATCATCATCGCAGGAATGGGCGGCGAACTTATCTCCGCGATACTTTCGCAGAAGCCACTCGGCGGGATAAACCTCGTTCTCCAGCCGATGACGAAAGCGCCGTACTTGCGCAGATTTCTTGCCGAGAACGGCTTTGAACTGCTCGGCGAAACGGCAGTCGAAGAAAGCGGCAGGCTTTACACCGTGATGAACGCCGTTTTCACGGGCAAAAAGCGTGAGATAAGCGAGCTTGAAACGCTTGTCGGAAAGCTTTCGCCCTCGGAGAAGACCGCAAAGCAGATGCTTCTCGGAATCTCGGAGAAGCTGAAAAAAGAATCGGACGCTCTGAAAGCTTCGGGCAACGCCGAACAGTCAGAACACCGCAGTTCGCTCTCGGAGCGGATAAAGAATTTCGCAGAAAACGGAGGCAGCATCGTATGATTTTTACAGTTAAAGATATTCTTTCCGAAATGGATAAAATAGCACCGCTTTCCCTTATGCAAAAGGGCGACAACTCAGGACTTTTGACAGGTCTGCCGTGCGACAGGGCAACGAAAGTTCTTGCCGCTCTCGACATCACGAACGAGGTCGTTGAGGAAGCCATTGCCAAAGGCGCTGATGTTATTATTTCCCACCACCCCGTGATTTATCACCCACTGTACTCGCTTTCGGACGAAAATCCTGCCTGCCGCGCGATGAAGCACGGCATTGCCTGCCTTTGCTTCCACTCGCCGCTCGACCTTGCACGGGGCGGAATAAACGATATCATTTTCGATATGCTCAAAGAGCCGTTCGGACTTTGCGATTCGGAGGCTTATGTTGAAGAAGTCGGCGGAGGTTTCGGCTACGGACTTGTTTGCAGACTCAAAAAGGCTATCGAACCCGAAGATGCCGCAAAAATGCTCAAAGACATCTTCAAATGCACTGTTGTGCGCTTCACGAGGGGCGGAAAGCCGATAGAAAAGCTTGCGTTCTGCTCGGGCGGCGCAGGAAGTATGCTCCCCGATGCGCTGAAGCTCGGTGCGAACGCATACATCACGGGCGATGTCAAGCACGATCAGATGATAACGGCGCTCAACAGCGGCGTTACGCTCTTCGACTGCGGACATTTTCACACGGAGAACATTGTTATCCCCTATCTTGCTCAGCGCTTTGCGGAAGATATGCCCGAACTGCCGTTTGAGATTGCGGAATGTTCGGCTGATCCTTGTGATTATGTTTGAGATGTGATAGAAGTTGTTTAATTCCGAATTTTTTCTCCCTCCCTCTTGTAAAAAGTACAAAAATATGTATAATAGTATATGTATGCCAACTTTTTTACAGAAAGGAAAATTGATCTTGAAAGAAAATAAAGCTCCGATAACTTTAAAATTCAATTTCTGGACGTTTTTATACAGCAAGAGAATCTATATCTTCGCTTTTCTTATCCCTGCGGTGGCTCTCTTTATTGCATACGCGATTTTCGGAATTTATCCGTTCGGTCAGGAATCCGTTCTCGTTCTTGACCTCAACGGTCAGTATGTTTACTACTACGAAAATCTGCGCGATGCTTTGCACGGCAACGGAAGCCTTGTAAACTCTTGGAGCAGAAACCTTTCGGGCGAAACGATAGGCATTTTCGCTTACTATCTCGCCAGTCCGTTTATGCTCATCGTTATGCTGCTGCCGAGGTCGATAATGACGGCTTCGATACTCATTATGCAGCTTTGCAAGGTCGGAACGGCGAGTGTTACGATGTGTCATTTCCTTGGCAACCACAAGAAAATGAGCGGCAGCACTTCGCTTATTTTCAGCGTTTTATACTCGCTTATGGCGTATATGATAGTTCAGCTTATGGACCCGATGTGGCTCGACGGACTTATTTATCTGCCGCTGATATGCAAGGGCATCGACAAGCTCGTTGACGAGAAAAAGTGGCTTTATCTCGTTATTCCGCTGACTTTGATGTTTATTGCGAACTTCTACATCGGCTGGATGATCGCGATTTTCTGCATAATTTATTTCCTTGCGTATTTTTTCTTCATTTCCGATTCGGCTGCACCGTTCAAGTTCACGAACTTTATTTACAGCGGCTCGCTTTTCGCCTGCTCGGGACTGCTTTCGGCGATATGCTCGGCTTGGCTGCTCATTCCGCTTTATTACTCGTTAAAGCTTGGCAAATTCGAGTTCTCAACACCTAATTTTGAGATGAAAACGCAGTTCGATTTTGCGGATTTCTTTGTTGACCTGCTCCCGAACGTTTATGACACCTGCAGACCCGAAGGCTCGCCCGTTGTTTACTGCGGCATTCTGACGATACTTCTTGTACCGCTTTTCTTCCTCAACACGAACATCAAGCTTCGCAAAAAGATAGGCTGCGGCTTGCTCACGCTGGTGCTTATCCTTTCAATGTATATGTCAACTGTGGATATCGTTTGGCACGGACTTCAAGTTCCGAACTGGCTTCCCTACCGCTACTCGTTTATGTGCAGCTTTATGTTCATCTTTATGGCTGCGCAGGCATTCGAGCGCATTGAAGGCATCACCGCAAAGGAGATCGGCGGAATGTTCTTCGTGCTTGCGGCGTATGTTCTTTACGTTGACAAGCAGGGCTTGGAAAAAGTCACGCTCCTTGCGACTGTATGGTTCACGATCGGCTTCGGTGCGCTTTACGCTTTGCTCGTGTACCTTTACAAAAAGCACTACAACATCAAACCCGTGCCTGTCGTGATGCTCATTTTCGTCATCGGCGAGCTTATCACAAGCACGGCTTACACACTCTTTAAAATTGACGATGACGTTGTTTACTCGAAAAATTCTTCGTATAACCGCTATATCACCCTCGGACGAAACACCGTCAGCAAGATATACGATATGGACGAAGACCCCGTTTACCGCATCGAATCAAACTATCACAGGACTGTAAATGATGCAATGGCGTTCGGCTCGTTCGGCATTTCGCACTCCAGCTCGACACTTAATTCAGGTCCTATCGAGATGCTCCACAAGCTTGGCTTCTCCTACGGCGGACATTATATAAAGTATAAGGGCTCGACCTACCTCACGGACGCGCTCCTCGGCATCAGATATGTTATGGAAAAAGGCTCGGCAAAGCCTGACGAGGACGGAAATATCACCGTTGCCGAGAACAAGCATTATAACAAAATGGTGCTTGCAAACGGCGATAATACCGACATTTTCTATGTTTATGAGAACCCGAACGCTCTCCCGATAGCTTTTATGGCGAGCAATGATATCCTCGATGTATCGTTGGAGGGTGATAACCCGTTCATCTGCCAGAACGCGTTTTTCTCCTCACTTTGCACCGACACAAAGGCAGAATATTTCAAGCAGGTCGATATCGACCGTGTAGTTCCCGAGAACGCAAAGCCGTCCACCTATGGCACACATACGAAGTATGTTCCGCGAATTGAGGGCGAAAATTCGCACATTGAGTTTATCCTCACCGCACCGACCGAGGATATGATGTACCTCTACTTCCCGTCAAGCTATGAGCGAAAGATAAACCTTTGGCTCAACGGCGATTTCGTTGACTATTATTTTGAGGGCGGAAACGAAGTCATCCAGCCGCTCGGACGCTTCTCCGAGGGCGAAGAGCTTTCCGTCATCGCGACTATAACCGAGGAAAAGAACGAGGTATTTTTCGCAGACGAGTATTTCTATTACCTTGACGAAGAAGCGTTCAAGCGCTCGGTCGAGGAGCTTAACCGGCACCCTCTCGAGATTGAAAGCTTCAAGGAAAATCATATCAAGGGTACGGTAAACGCTGACGAAGACGGTATCCTCTTCACGACTATCTCCTATGAACCCGGCTGGACGATAAAGGTAGACGGCGTAAAAACCGAGCCTGTCGAACTTGTGGACGCGCTCATAGGGATCCCCGTTTCCGCAGGTGAGCATACCATTGAAATGTCATTCTTCCCCAAGGGAATGACGATCGGAATCATAATCAGTATGGGCGGCGTTCTTATCGTTGTCACCGCTGTTGTTCTCACAAAGCGAAACAAAAAGGAAAAAACGCTCCTCGACAGACTTTATGAGGAAAACTAATAACTAATGCGTAATGCGAAATTCGGAATTATTTTAGAATTTCGTGGGAAACGTTCCCCGTCTGCACCGCAAGGCGTTATAATACAAACCAATAGACCTGTTTTTCAAGGAAAATCTTTGAAAAACAGGTCTGTTTTTATTCACAGTATCCAAGGAAACGCTGATTAATACGTTTTTGCCATTTTTCAAAATGTTTATGTCAAATTGACATTAAAGGCGTAAACTCGTACATTTCTCAAAATGGCAAAACGAACGCTTCGCTTTAATCAGCTTTTTCCCAACATAAAATTTCTTGTGTAATTCGAAGCAGTGAACCATCCTCTATAGAGATTTCGCCTAAAAACACAAGGTTTGCAACGGGCGGATATCGAATCCTCCCCTACGAAAATGGTGTTTTCAGCGTAAATTTACGGAATAAAAATAATTCCGAATTCCGCATTAATTTCCTGCATATATTTATACAAAAACGAACGAAAGGGACTTGCTATGAAAAAATCACATAAACAAGGCTTTTTGAGCGGTTCGCTTATCCTCATTGCTTCGGCGGCGGTTTCAAAGGTCATTGGCGCGATATTCCGCATACCGCTTGCAAATCTCCTCGGCGGCGAGGGTATGGGGTATTTCTCGGCGGCTTACGGCATTTTTATGACGGTCTACGCCGTTTCGGTAACGGGTCTGCCGATCGCGGCGGCGAAGCTTACCGCCGAGCGGCTCGCAAACTCGGACAAGGACGGTGCTGCGAACGTCCGAAGCACGGCTTTGGCGCTTTGTGCTTTGTGCGGAGCTGTGTTTAGCTTGCTCACGCTTTTGCTTGCATATCCTTTTTGCGCGTATCTGAGCAAAAGCCCTTTGTCAGTGATAGCCGTTGCCGCTATTGCGCCATCCATTCTTTTCAGCTGTATTACGGCGGTTTTCCGCGGCTGTGCGGAGGGTCGGAGAAATATGTACCCTACCGCCGTTTCGCAGGTCATAGAGGCGGCTGTGAAGCTTTTGTCGGGACTTACACTTTGCTATGCCGTGCTTAATGCGCCGCGCACGTTTTTCGTTTCGGCTGAAGCTCTCATCAAGCGTGTTCTGCCTTTTGAAGCCATACAAAGTGCTTCTGCCGATGATCTTGTGATGCCTTTGGCTGCGGCTGCGGCAGTCCTCGGTGTGACGGTTTCCTCGGCGGCAGGACTTTTATATATGGTACTGCACGATGCTTTCTGCAAGGAAGAAAAACTTCGCTCTGCGCCGACTCTCCCGACCGCGCGTGAACTTGCGATGATAATGATACCCGTTGCTTTAGGCTCGCTGATAACGAACCTGACCTCGCTCATCGACCTTGCGACGATAATATCCTGCTTAAAAAAGGCAGTCGAAACAAAACCGCAGCTTTTTTCATCGATGCTGAACGGAATTTCGCCCGAAGCGATGCCGAACTTCATCTTCGGCTGCTTTTCGGGACTTGCGGTGACGGTCTTCAATCTTATCCCGTCATTCACGAATATGTTCGGTAAGGGTGCAGTTCCGTTCGTAGCGGAGGGCTTTGCAAAAAAGGACAAAGTGCTGATAGAGCAAGCTGTGATGCGTGTCATTTTCACGTCCGGGTTCATTGCCGTCCCTGCAGGGCTTGGCATTTCGGCACTCGCTCCGCAGATATTGGCGCTGCTGTTCCCCTCGCGTCGGCTTGAAGCGCTCACGGCTGCGCCCTCGCTTCGTCTGCTCGGGTTCGGAGTGATATTTCTGTCGGTTTCGTCTGTGCTTTTCGCAGTGCTCCAGGCGGCAGGAAAAGGCGGTGTTCCCGTCAAGATAATGACTGTCGGAGTTGCGGTAAAGCTTATCCTTAACCTCGCGCTGATACCTATTCCAGAAATAAACGCTTCGGGCGCGGCTGTCTCGACCGATATTTGCTATCTGCTGATAATGTTTTTATCCTTAAAAACAGTTTCAAAGCTTGCGGAAATACCCCTCGGGAAATTTTTTTCACTGCTTGCAAAGCTTGCTTTCTGCGGAGTTTTATGCGCTTTGGCGGCGGTCTTATCACAGAATTTTTTGCGGAATTTATGGGATTCTCCGCTAACGCTGTTTATTTCAGTGCCGATTGGGGTAATATTTTACATAATAAGCACACATTTAACGGGGATTTTGACCAAAACTACGGTAAAAATGCTGATTTACTGAAGAAATTTAAAAAAACTCTTGAAAAAAACATAATAATAGGTTAATATATTATATGTAACTGAATGCGGCTATACCTTGATCGAAAGGATATCAAACGATATGGATTTTGAATTCAAAAAAAGATATGATATCAGCGATATGCTAAAAATAATGGAGATTCTCCGTTCCGAAAACGGCTGCCCTTGGGATAAGGAGCAGGATCACCATTCGATACGCAAGGACTTTATCGAAGAGGTATATGAAGCCGTTGAAGCTATCGACCTTGAAGATACGGAACTGCTCCGCGAAGAGCTTGGCGATGTTCTTTTGCAGGTCGTTTTCCATTCCAGAATAGAAGAAGAAAAAGGCAGCTTCAACTTCGGCGACGTTGTCAATGAAGTCTGTCAGAAGCTCGTTATCCGTCACCCGCACGTTTTCGGCACTGTTACCGTTAAGGACAGCACAGAGGTGCTCTCCAACTGGAACGACATCAAGCAGGAAACAAAGGGTCAGGAAACCTATACAGATACGCTCAAAAGCGTTTGCAGCACACTTCCTGCTCTTATGAGAGCACAGAAGCTCGGCACAAGAGCAAAACGCGCAGGTATGGACTTTGCAGGCGTGAACGAGGCTCTTGAAGCTCTTGAAAGCGAAATTGCGGAGCTTAAATCAGCTATCGCAGACGGAACCAACGTTGAAGAAGAAATGGGCGATGTCCTTTTCTCGGCGGTGAATGTTTCAAGACTGCTGAAGATCGATGCCGAAGAGGCGCTCACAAGATCTTCGGATAAGTTCGTTGACCGATTCGCAAAGACCGAGGAATTAACAAGATGTGACGGGGCAGATATGCGCTCCCTGAACATAGATCAGCTTGACGCTTATTGGCAGAAAGCAAAAAAGCAATAATAATGGCGATCTCGCCACAAATTTTATGGAGGTATAATGTTATGACAAAGGCAGATTTAATCAATGCTATTGCTGAAAAGGCAGAATTTTCTAAGAAGGATTCCGAGAAGGCTCTTAATGCAGTTATCTCTTCCATCACAGACGCACTCGTTTCCGGCGACAAGGTTCAGATTGTTGGCTTCGGTACATTTGAAGTTCGTCAGAGAGATGCTAAGGAAGCAATCAACCCAAGAACAAAGGAAAAGATCCAGATCCCTGCAAAGAAGGCTCCTGCATTCAAGGCAGGCAAGGCTCTCAAGGACGTTGTAAACAAGTAATTATTGTTTATCTGTACTTTTCGGCAGCTGCTCAAGGGGGCGGCTGCCTTTTGCTTTAAAAGGAGGAAAAAAGATGAGGCTTGACAAATATCTTAAAGTAACAAGACTTATAAAGCGCAGAACGGTAGCAAACGAAGCCTGCGATGCCGATAAGATCGTTGTAAACGGAAAGGCAGCCCGTGCCTCCTACGACGTAAAGGTCGGCGATATAATCGAAATAAATATGGGACAGAAGCCGCTCAAGGTCAAAGTCCTGAATGTTACCGAGTATGCAACAAAGGAAAACGCAGCGGATAACTACGTTGTCGTGGAGGGCTGATAAATGGAGTACCGTTACAAAGTCGGCATGATCGACGGCGATTATGCGCATCTCTACCGCATCGACGACGGCAGCGACGACGAAATAACCGTCGCAATGGCACTCCTGCCTGAAGAGATAACAGAGGGCTGCGAACTGCTTTGGAAAGATTTACAGTACAGCATTATATAAAATGCGGAATTCGTAATGCGTAATCAAGCTTCGCACTACGTAAAAAACGGTGAACCACGATCAATATTTTCGTGGTTCACCGTTTTTGAATTATTGGAACTTAATAATTACGCATTACGCATTGATTTATTCTCTGTCCTCAAACTCAACATATTCCTGCTTTTCGTGGACAGCCTTATATGCAGGACGGATTATCTTATTCGCGTTGACAAGCTCTTCCATACGGTGTGCTGACCAGCCTGCTATTCTTGCGATAGCAAAGAGCGGCGTATAAAGTTCGCGTGGGAGGTCGAGCATTGTGTATGCAAATCCGCTGTAGAAGTCAACGTTCGCCGAAACGCCCTTATAGATCTTTCTTTCGTCTGCGATGACCTGCGGAGCGAGGCGTTCGATCGAATTATAGAGTTTGAACTCTTTCTCTCTGCCCTTTGCTTTGGAGAGCTTTTCTACCGCCTGACGGAGGAGGTTCGCTCTCGGGTCGGAAATGGAATAAACTGCGTGACCCATACCATAGATGAGTCCTGAGCGGTCGAAGCCCTCTTTATGGAGAAGCTTTATGAGGTAGCTCTTTATTTCGTCCTCGTCTTCCCAATCGCTGATGTGGTTCTTCATATCGTCGAACATCATTGAAACCTTGATATTTGCGCCGCCGTGCTTAGGTCCTTTAAGTGAAGCGAGTGCTGCGGAGATCGCGGAATAGGTATCCGTTCCCGACGAAGTTACGACGTGGGTCGTGAATGTGGAGTTATTACCGCCGCCGTGTTCAGCGTGGAGGACAAGTGCAAGGTCGAGGATAGACGCTTCAAGCTCGGTGAAGCTGCTGTCGGGACGGAGCATATGGAGGATATTTTCCGCTGTCGAATACTCTGCGACAGGCTGGTGGATAAAGAAGCTGCCGCCGTCGATATAGTAATTCTTTGCGTGATAGCTGTAGACTGTGATGAGCGGCAGGAGCGAGATAAGTTCCATCGACTGGCGCATAACGTTTGGCAGCGAGAGGTCGTTCGGCGAGTCATCATAAGAATAGAGTGTGAGAATTCCGCGCGAAATGCCATTCATAATATCTTCGCTCGGGGATTTCATAATGATATCGCGGACGAAAGTAGTCGGAAGTCTGCGGTAATCCGCAAGGATACGCTTGAATTTTTCAAGCTGCTGCTCGTTCGGAAGTTCGCCGAGGAGAAGCAGGTAGGTGATCTCCTCAAAGCCAAAACGGCGCTTGCCGATAAAGCCGTCCACAAGGTCGTTTATGTTATAGCCGCGGTAGTAAAGCTCGCCCTCGCAGGGAACGCTTTTGCCGTCAACGGTCTTGGAAGAGATTATCTCGGAAATTTCGGTAAGCCCTGCGAGTACGCCCTTGCCGTTGATGTCGCGCAGACCACGCTTTACGTCATATTTCGTATAAAGCTCAGGGTCAATGTTTCCGTTCTTTTTGCAGATCTCGGTAAGCTCGATAATTTCGGGAGTGACCTTTGCGAAGTTGTAGTTTGAAGCCATTGAAGCATCTTTCCTTTCATACAATATTCGTTCATTCAAATCTATGATAAAATTTTAACATACTTTTTGAATATTTTCAAGTCCAGCGGCGAAATTTTCATCATATTATCAAAAAAGTATTTACAAAAACAATAAACTGCAAAAATTTATGCAAAAAGTAAATAACCGACAATGACCGCCGCAAGGGCAAGCTGGCAGACGATGATAAGTGGTATCCCGACCATAAATCGTTTCTGTTTCGTCTTGTGGCGGAACTTTTTCATTGAGATATACATTCCTACCGAGCCGCCGATGAGCGAAACGAAAAACAGCGTTGGCTCGGAGATGCGGCGTTTGCCGTTTTCGGCTTTTTTCTTATCGGAAAATGCCATTATGAAACCGATGATGTTTATTATAATAAAGTACGCTGCTACAAACACTGCGACAGGGTGTTGTTTTAAAATATCCATAGATTCTCCTGTAAAAAAATCTTCGCAAAGGCGTTTTTCGTCTTTGCGAAGATAGATAGGTTCACTGAAAAACAAGCTTATTCCTTGTTTTCATCATCGTTTGAGGGTTCAAAAAAGACTTCATCGTCCGTTTCGGGAGCGGTCGGTTCGTCTTTCGTCGGAGCAGTTTCATCTGATTCCGAAGCTTCCTCGGTGTTCTCGTCAAGGCAGCCAATGTTGTCGAAATCAAGCTCGCTGTCAACAGCAGTCGTTTCGTCCGAATCGAAAACGGGGATATCAAGCTCATCTGGAGCAGCCGAATCGTCTTCCGAAGCCGTTTCGGCGGTTTCTTCGGGAACTGTGCTTTCGTCGAAGTCTATCTTGAAGAAGTCGATCATATCACGGAGAACTTCAGCCTGCTCGGACATATCGTTTGCAGCGGCGGAGCTTTGCTCGGCGGTCGAGGTCGTGTTGTCGATTACGGCATTTACGCTGTTTACGCTGTTGTAAATATCGGAGATAAGTTTGTTCTGCTGTTCTGCGCTCTCGGCGATGCTCTTGACCTTTTCGTTGATCTCGGAAGCACCGAGGACGATCCTGTCGAGGGATTCTGCGGTCGTTTTTGCGATAGCAGTTCCGCGCTTAACATTGCGGAGCGAATCTTCGATAAGCTCGGAGGTCTGCTTTGCTGCGTCTGCACTCATATTTGCGAGGTTGCGGACTTCATCGGCTACGACTGCGAAGCCAAGACCTGCATCACCTGCTCTTGCAGCTTCGACAGCCGCATTGAGGGCGAGGATATTCGTCTGGAACGCGATATCATCGATAACACGGATAATATCGGAGATCTGTGCGGAAGACTTGGAGATATCCTCCATTGAACCGAGCATCTTCGTCATTTCGTGGTTGCAGGAGTTGATCTGCTCCTCGATATTTGCGGCGAGGACTTCGGTATCCGAAGCGGATTTAACGGAATCGGAAATATGTCCGACGATGTTTTCCATACGGTTCGATACTTCGCTGACAGCTTCAGACTGGCGCGCTGCACCGTCGCTCAAAAGCTGTGAACCCGATGCCACCTGCGAAGCGCCCATTGTAACGGTGTTCGCGGATTCGCTGATCTTGCCGAATGTCTTTCTGAGCTGTGAAAGGATAGCGTTGAAGCTTTCCTTTATCTTGACGAAATCTCCGCGGAATTCGCCGTCCATTTCAAAGGCGAGGTTTCCCTCGGCGATCATACCGAGCGCTTCGGATATCTGTTCAATATATGTACGAAGCGAGGCAACCGTTTGTGCGAGTGACTCGGAAAGGACACCGACTTCATTCTTCTGCTTGATAACAGGAGTATCGGTAGAAAGGTCGCCGTCCGAAAGTGCTTTAAGTCTTGCTGTAACGCCGATTATCGGATTTACAACGCCGTTCATGATAATGAATGTGCAGATGAATGCTGCAACTATAAGTACAACGGAGAACACAATGATTACCGTTGTAGTTGTTTTAAGTGTGCCGTCGAAATCGGACTCAGGACCGACAAGGATAAGCGACCAGTCGCTGCCCTCAATAGGAGCATAGGCAACTCGGCTCTTTACGCCGTTGACAACAATGCTTTCGCTGCCCGATTCACCGCTCATTGCGAGTGACTGTATCTCTGCGATAGCTGCATAGCTGCTGTCGGATTCCGCAAGGGTGTTATGGTTCACTGCGTTGACAACATTGTTGATGTCGTTTGAAGCGATCATCGTACCCTCGGAATTGATTATGTAAGCTGTGGAATTTTCGCTGAACTGAACGGAATTTACGATATCGGAAAGTATCTGCGCATCGTAGTAGGCAACGAGAACATAGCTTGTGACGCTTGACGTTCCCGATACTGCAATGATAAATTCCGAGCCGCTGCCGTCCTCATAAGGGATAGGTTCTGTTATGGCAATGCCCTTCGATTTTGCCGTCTGATATACCTCAAGGTCTTTGAGTGCCTCTGCGCTCGTAGCGTCAAATCTGTCCGAGCCGATGAAGAAATCACCCATTTTGAACATCGCGAAATCCTTTACATTGAGCTTATACTCATTAAACATATATTTGAGATAAGACGAAGCTCCCTTTGAAGCGCCGATATTGTCACTGCAAAGTGTCTTCTGAAAAGCCGTATCGGTCTTAGTTTTGAGCATAGAGACCTTAACGCTTACGTCCGATGCCGCCTCTGTTGTGATAGGTGTGATCATCTGATTAACAGTCGATTTTACGCCTTTTGAAAGCGAAAAATAGTTGACGAACGCAAGCAGCAGAACAACAATGAGCGACATTACGCATACGAAGATAATGAGCTTTGTCTTGATGCTGTTTCGGTCCAGCTTAAAACAGCTGAGATCGAACTTCTTTTTAACTTTTATATCTGACGGTTTATTATTTTTTTGTAATTTTGACTTTGCCATACCAAAACCCTCCCCATAGGGTGTACATTCTTTGTTCTAATTGTACCACTTTATAAAAGCTAATATATCAACTTTCTGTGAATTTTTACAATATATAGAGAAAATTAACGGGATTTTTATGTAATTTGCTTTACTGCAACAAAGTAAAAGAGCCAAACAGATTTGAAAATAACTGTTTGGCTCTTGATTTTTTTAAGCAGAAATCCGTAAAATTTGTTATGCTTATCTCTATCGGAATGTGTACAAAAAATCAAGCGAAAGTATGACTTTTAAGACAAATTTTTGTCTGCACATTCATTAGATATCAGCATTAGGCTGCGGTCTTGTGTATCTTACCCGCAACTCGTTTGTATATTACCTGTACAGCAGGGAGAACAGCCGCGCAGAGTATGCAGTAAACAACAGCCTGAAGCGATATCGCACTGAGTCTGATGAAGAACTGCTCCTTTGTGTTCGACATAAAGCCTGCCGACATAAGTATCGCTGTGTTCAAAAGAAGATTTATCACGAATGAATCGATGAGCCTTGCGACAACAGCCATAACAGCGAGTTTCTTGCCCTCTTTTTTGTAAAGACAAATACCGAATACAAGTCCCTCGAGTGCCGCTGTTACGGTGAGAAGCGGAAACGGAGCCTGACCGCTGACAAGACAGCCGATAAGGTCGCCTGCGATAGCCGCAAGTGTGGCAGGAACAGGTCCGAAGAACATTCCTACGACTGCGAGTGCGAAGAACGCAACGTTTATTTTGAGGAACGCGCCAACCTTGAACGAGAACATATCGAGAATGATGAAAAGTGCAGTCATAAGTCCAGCCATAGCAAGACATTTAGCGCTTTTCAGCTCCTTTGCGGAGCTTGTGAAAACAGAAAAAAAGCCTTTCATTTTTACCTCCTTAAAATAGTGCTGTTTGTGCATATCGGGAGGAATGAAAAGCTCCTGCTATGCATTTCAGCGGGATGCAAGAACTGAACCGCAAGCCTTTGAAAGCTTTTCGTTCCGCCGGCAACTCCCCGTCCGTCGGACACTTGTACGCTCAGTTCTCTACTCTGTAAATGCGTATTTCTGCTATAAAAAGTTGATATATTTTATCAACAGATAATATTGTATCATTTTTATGTGAAAAAGTCAAGGCTTTTTTTAATGCGTAATTCGTAATCGAAATTTGTTGCTTTTATTTAGCTGTTCTTATTGAGTTGAAGCGTAAATCCACTTACTTCGTTCGTGTATTTACGCTTTAAGGATAGTTTATTTGAGGAAAAAGAATGGGCGCAATTCACATTTTAGGTTTACAGAGCGAATTTCTCATATCCGTTTTACCCTTTTTCGTGTGAATTGCGCCTTTTTGATTTGTTAGTGATTACGCTATTGCAACAAAGCGTAATTTGTTAGTTTAGGGATTTTCGCTTCTGCGGAAGCGACCAAAAGGCTTCCGCCCTCCGGACACCTGACAAGCTGTGCTCAGCTTGACCGGCTGCTTGGCTTCGCGGTTCTCCTACAAATGTCAGCTCCGCAAATAATTACGCATTACGCATTATGAATTACTCATTAAAGCGACGTTCCCCTCTCCCACGATATCCGCAAGCTTTTCAAGCAATTCTTCGGTTATATTCACGCCGTCGGCAGACTTCGGGCGGACATATTTCTTTATATCCTCAAAATAGAAATTCAGCTTTCCGCTGCCTTTATAATTTCGGCAAACTTCGGCTGCTCGGGTTATCTTTTCCTTATCCGTACTCAGACAGCGGATAAAAAGTCCGCTTTTCGCGACAAGTCCCACATACTGTGCGGCGGAAATGACAGCTTCGGCGAGTATTTTCGGCTCTTCGTCCTTATATGAAAGCTTTCCTTTTAGGAAAACTATGTTGTCGGCGCGGATAAGCTGGACGCTTTGGGCGTAGACTTCGGGGAAAAAGATGACCTCACACTCGCCGCCATTGTCCTCGACGGTCGAGAACGCCATTTGCGCGCCTTTTTTTGTGTTATGCTGTTTGACCGAGGTTATCATACAGATAAACTGCACCGGTGTGCCGTCTTTCGGGTGATTTTCCGAGAAAAAGCTGTGTATAGTGTTATGCTTTGCGGCGGCAGAGATAAGCTTGAACTCATCGAGGGGGTGACCCGAGATATACATTCCAACTGCTTCTTTTTCGTACGTTAACAGCGTTTTCAACGGGTATTCCTCCGTTCTGTGGAGGTTGTCTATCATTGACGGCGAATCATCGTCTCCGACAGAATCGAAAAAGCTCATCTGCCCCTCGATATTATTGCGCACGTCGGTTTGCAGGGCGATGAAAATTCGGTCGTAGTTCTCCATCATCTCGCGGCGGTTGAGTGCGAAGCTGTCGAACGCGCCGCATTTTATAAGGCTTTCGACCGCCTTTCGGTTTACGTCCTTTCCGCTCATTCTTCGACAGAATTCATCAAGCGAACGGAACGCGCCGCCTTTTCTCCGCTCCTCAACGATATTGTCGATAGCCGTTCTGCCGAGGTTTCTCACCGCGAGCAGACCGAAGCAGATTCCGTTTTCGTCTGATGTAAAGCCTGCACCGCTTCTGTTGATATCGGGGCAGAGTATCTTAACGCCATTCTTTTCGCAGAGTGCGATATCGTCAATAAGCTTTCCCTGCGAAGCAAGCTCGTTCGTCATGACCTGTGCCATATACTTTTTATAGTAGTGGCATTTGAGGTAAGCCGTCTGATACGCAACGTGGGCGTAAGCGGCGGCGTGGGATTTATTGAACGCATACGAAGCGAAGCTTGACATCTCGTTGAAAATATCTTCGGCGGTTTCGGCAGGAACTCCGTTTTTAACTGCACCGTCAATGAAAACGCTTCGTTCTTTTTCCATAACGTCAGCCTTTTTCTTAGCCATTGCGCGGCGCACAAGGTCTGCTCTGCCGTAGGAATAGCCTGCGAGCTTTCGGCATATCTGCATTACCTGCTCCTGATAAACGATACAGCCGTAGGTGACGTTCAGTATATCTTCGAGCAAGGGGTGCTTGTAGGTTATCTTTTCGGGGTGGCGCTTGTTTTCGATATAACGTGGGATACTGTCCATAGGACCCGGGCGGTAGAGCGAAAGCACGGCGATAAGGTCTTCTATCGACTCGGGTTTGAGTCGTTCGAGCACTTGCTTCATTCCTGCACTTTCAAACTGAAAAACAGCGTCCGACTCGCCTGCTGAAAGCATCTCAAAAACCGCTTCGTCATCGAGCGGAATTTTATCTATATCGAAATTCGGCTCTGTTCGGCGAATGTCCTTTACCGTTCCGTCAATGACCGTTAGGTTTCGCAGAGCGAGGAAGTCCATTTTCAGCAAGCCAAGGCTTTCGAGGATATTCATCGGGTACTGCGTTACTATCGCGCCGTCATTCTTCTGAACGGGGACATAATCGCTCACGGGTGCATCGGAGATAACAACGCCTGCCGCGTGAGTTGAAGCGTGTCGCGGCATACCCTCTATTTTCTTCGCGGTGTCGATAAGCTCGTGAACATCGCTGTCGGACATATAAAGCTTTTTCAGCTCGGGACTGTTTTCAAGCGCACGGTCGAGCGTTGTGTGAAGCTCAAACGGGATAAGCTTTGCGACCTCGTCCGTTTTCTGATAGGACATTTCCATAACACGCCCAACATCACGGATAGCTGCCTTTGCCGCCATTGTTCCGAACGTTATTATCTGCGCAACGCGGTCGCTGCCGTATTTCCGCACAACATAATCAATGACAAGCTGGCGCTTTTCATAGCAAAAGTCGATATCAAAGTCTGGCATCGAAACTCGTTCGGGATTGAGGAAACGTTCAAAAAGCAGATTATACTTCATCGGGTCGATGTTCGTTATACCGATGCAGTAAGCCGCGATGCTTCCTGCGCCCGAACCTCGCCCGGGACCTACGGGAATATCGTGCATTTTCGCATAGTTGACGAAATCCCACACGATAAGGTAGTAATCGGTATATCCCATTTTGATTATAACATCAAGCTCATATTCAAGGCGCTCTTCGTAAGCTTTCGGCGGAGCTTCACCGTAGCGCTTTTTTAAGCCGTCCCTGCAAAGCTGAATGAAATACGCTTTGTTGTCGGTCACGCCCTCGGCTTCGTAACGGGGAAGCTTTATCTTGCCGAACTCGAATTCAACATTGCATCGCTCGGCAATTTTCACGGTGTTTTCTATCGCATCAAGATGATTTGGGAAAAGCCTTGCCATTTCATCGTGCGTTTTCATATAAAATTCAGCGGTCGGGAAAGCGAGCGGCGTTGGCTGGCTCAGCGGCGTATTCGTCTGAATTGCGATAAGCACGCGCTGAACTTTCGCATCGGCTTTGGTGATGTAATGCGCATCGTTCGTTGCGCAGAGCGGTATCCCCGTTTCGGCGGAAAGCCTGAACAGAAGCGGCAGGACGGACATTTCCTCGCGTATGCCGTGATTCTGTATCTCGATATAATAGTTGCCCTCGCCGAAAATATCGCGATACAAAAGCGCGGTTTCCTTTGCTTTATCATATTCGCCGTTGGCAAGCAGACGCGGCAGTTCTCCTGCGATACAGCCCGAAAGAGCAATTATGCCCTTGCTGTATTTTTGCAGAACTTCGACATCGACCCTCGGCTTGTTGTAAAAGCCCTCAGTGTAGCCGATCGAAACTATCTTCGCAAGGTTG
Organism: uncultured Ruminococcus sp.; assembly: GCA_900541495.1. GTDB lineage: Bacteria > Bacillota > Clostridia > Oscillospirales > Ruminococcaceae > UMGS363. Next base: position 85,021 of record UQKC01000002.1, read on the forward strand.
TGATAACCCTCGTTGTTTTCGCAGAGCAGTACAAGGTGATAAGGTTTTCCGTCCAGTCCCGAAATTTTGTCAAAGCGAGTCCGTGGCGCAACATAGACTTCACAGCCGATAACAGGCTTTATCCCCTGCGCCTTTGCCTCATTATAAAATTCGACCGCAGCATATAAATTGCCGTGGTCGGTGACAGCGACAGCGTTCTGCCCGAGTGCTTTTGCCCTTGCAACAAGGTCTTTTATGCGGCAAGCGCCGTCAAGCAGGCTGTATTCACTGTGAAGATGAAGATTTACAAAATTATCCATAGTTTATTCAGCGGTTTCTGTTTCGGTTTCGTTGTATTCCTCGCGGAGCTGTTCGGCAAGCGCGGAGATTCGCTTTAAACGGTGGTTCACACCCGAACGTCCGAGCGGCTTTTCCAGCTCTTCGCCAAGCTCTTTGAGCGACATTTCGGGAAATTCGAGCCGAACCTCGGCAATTTCGGCAAGGTCGGGCGGCATATTTTCCATGCCTATCTTATCGACTATGTACTCAATGTCAGCGATCTGCTTGTCGGAGGCTTTGAGCGTTCGGTCAATGTTCGCCGCGTCGCAGTTCGCGATTCGGTTCGCCTTGTTGCGAACGTCTTTGAGAATTTTAACGTTCATAAGCTCTATTGAGGACATCGTTGCGCCCATAAAAGTGATAAGATCCTCAATGACCTCGCTGTCCTTCATATAGATAACGTGGTTGCCCTTTCGCTCGGTCGATTTTACGTTGAAGCCTATCTCGCTGAGAAGTTCCGTCAGGTCGAGCATAAGGTTATAATACGGCACGGAAAATTCGAGGTGATAATCTTTGAGCGGCTCGGAAATGCTTCCGCAGGATAAAAATGCGCCTGCGACGAATGCAAAAACGTCATTATTGTTGATATTTTCGCGCTGTATTCGGTGTATAAGGCTGCGGCTCGAAATATGGAAACGGTAGATTATTTCCTCGCGGTCTTCAAGCTTTTCAATGCTCAAAGTGTATAAAACCGTGTTGTTTTTCTTCTCGTTGCTCAAAACCGTCACGACCTTGTGGCGTTCGAGGACATCGTCTGCAAGCTCGCAGAACAAATTGCAGACCATATCGTTCTCCGTCTGGAAAACGATACTGTCTGCATCAAAATTTTTGCAGAAAAGAAGCATACCGTAAAGGCAGGCGAACTTTCTGTCGCGGTCAGTCATAAGGCCGCACAATTCTTTTTTTACGGAATATGAGAAAGACATAGGTATTCCCTTACTTTTTGTTTATATCTCGGTGGCAGATTCGGCTGCGAACGCCTTTTTCCTGCAAATGCTTGAAAATAGCCTCGGCAAAGGTCACACTGCGGTGCTTTCCGCCCGTGCAGCCGAACGCAATGACAAGCTGGCTCTTTCCCTCGCGGTGATAAAGCGGAATGAGAAAATCGATAAGGTCGGTGAGCTTTTTCAGCAGCTCCTTTGACTGGTCGAACTGCATAACATAGCCACTCACGCACTCTTCAAGACCCGTATGCTCTTTGAGTTCGGGGATATAGAAAGGATTCGGCAGGCAGCGAACGTCAAAAACGAGGTCAGCTTCTCTTGCGCAGCCGAATTTCGTGCCGAAAGACATTACTTTTACGACCATTGAATCATTCGGATTGTCGAGGAAAAGCGTGTAAAGCGTTTCTTTGAGCTGTGCCATTGAAAGGTCGGAGGTGTCTATGTAGTAATCGGCGCTTTCGCGCACCGACATAAGCATTTGGCGCTCGGTCGTGATAGCGCGTAGCAGATTGCCGTGCGACTGCTCATCAAGAGGGTGTCTGCGGCGCGTTTCCTTGTATCTTCTTATAAGAACGTCGTCGGACGCGTCAAGGAAAAGTATCTTATAGTCAAGTCCGTTTTCCTTGAAATAGGCAATGCCCTCGTCAAGTTCGAGGAAAAGCTCCCCTCCTCGGATATCGGTGACGATAGCGACATTGTGGATTATCTTATCCGATTTTATACATATCTCGGCGAACTTCGGGATAAGCTGCGGAGGAATATTGTCGATGCAGTAATATCCGATATCTTCGAGGACGTTTATTACGCCCGATTTTCCCGAACCCGAAAGTCCCGTTACTATGAGAAATTTCATTTTCTGTATTCCTCCCTCTCCGAAATGATGATAGGTTCACATTCAAGCTTATAGCCTGTTTTTTCGGCAACGGTCTTTTTTACCGCCGCAATAACAGCCATTACATCGTCAAAGCTTGCACCGCCGCGGTTTATGACGAAGCCGCTGTGCTTTTCGCTGACCTGTGCATTTCCGACAGTGAAGCCTTTCAAACCGCACTCTTCAACAAGCTGTGCGGCATACGCGCCCTCGGGACGCTTGAATGTGCTGCCTGCGCTCGGAAATTCAAGCGGCTGCTTTGAGCGGCGCTTTTCCATAAGCTCGTTCATTCTTGCTTTTATGCCGTCTTTATCGGCTTTTTGAAGCTTGAATTCAGCCGAAAGTATGACCTCGCCGCTGTCCGTAAAACGGCTGTGGCGGTATGACATTTCCAGTCCGTCTGCGGAATATTCGCGGATATTTCCGTCCTTGTCAAGCGCAGTTACCGAAGCGAGAACGTCTTTCATCTCGCCGCCATAAGCTCCTGCGTTCATATATACCGCTCCGCCGACGCTGCCCGGGATACCGTAGGCAAATTCAAGTCCGCCGAGTTCGTTGTCAAGCGCAAAGCTGCAAAGCTTCACGAGCGGAACTCCTGCGAAACAGCGTAACGTATCTTCGCCGATCATATCGGGTGCAGAGCCGTTGATACGAAATATTGCCAAGTCCGTTTTTCTGTCATCGGCGAGGATATTTGAACCGCGTCCGAGGACGAAATACGGGATATTGTTTTTAGCCGCAAACGGAATAAGCCGCTGACATTTCTGAACAGAATCGAGTTCAAAAAGTGCAGCAGCTTCGCCACCTATGCGAAAGGTCGTGTAGTCTTTCAGCAAAGGCTTTAATTCCACCTTGCAGCCTGCTTTTTCTGCTTCATCGATAAGAAGCTTCAGGTTGTCATTCATAAATTTTACCCCATAGATAAAAAGGTATTTTTGCGTAGATCAGCCGAAAATTTTTCCGTGTCTGCTTTGAATATAAGCATAAAGTCTGTCCCAATCTGCGTTTACGATAAGCTTTTCGGGAAGTCCGATCTCCTCCGCAAGCTTGAGTGATTCCGTCACATCACCGACGATAGTGCAGAAATGCGCGTCCGTGTTTATGACAACGGGTATCTCATATTTCTTGCATATACGGATAATTTCACGGTAATTTTCACGGGTGTTTTTCCAAAGGATAGTGCTTTCGTTTATCTCGACAAGACGACCGCACTCCTTGAATTTTTTCAGGCATTTTTCATAGTCGAACGGACAAACGACCGTTGCGCAGTGTCCGATAACGTCAACATCATCATTCTCGGCAAGCTTCAAATACATATTCGTATGCTCCTCAAAGCTTGCAGGCTTCAGCATATCCTTATGGAAAGATGCGATTATCCAATCGAGGGCAGCACATTCTTCGTGCGGAAAATCGATATTGCCATCATAGTCTATTATACTCGATTCTGCGCCGTATATGATCTTTACTCCGTTAACTTCTCTCGGAATTGCCTTGTGGAGATTATGGAAATGCCAGACGTGAGGGCCGTCCGTCGATGCAGGCGTGTGGTCGGTTATTGCGACGGCGGAAAGTCCTTTCTGTGCGGCAACGTCCACTATTTCCTTTATGGTCGAAAATCCGTGAGTTGAAGCGACCGTATGCGTGTGCAGGTCTGCGATTATTTTCATATCAATAAATATCCCACTTTTTAATAGTTTCCTTGTGATCCATTTCAAGACCGAGGTTGTCAAGAAGTTCCTGCGCTGCGTTGTAGCCCATCTTCTTCTGACGGTTGTTCATAGCGGCAACTTCGAGGATAACGGCAAGGTTTCTGCCCGGCTTTACAGGAATTGTTGCGCAGGGAACTTTTACTCCGAGAATTGAAGTATATTCGCTGTCAACGCCCATTCTGTCGTAAACTTTTTCGCTGTCCCAAGGTTCAAGTTCAACGATCATATCGATCTTTTCCGTGACCTTAACAGCACCCATACCAAACAGACGGCGCGCATTTACGATGCCTATGCCGCGAATCTCAAGGAAGTGTCGGATATTTTCGGGTGAAGAACCGACAAGGCTTATGTTTGAAACCTTTCTTATCTCGACCGCATCATCGGCAACAAGACGGTGACCTCTCTTGATGAGCTCAACGGCTGTTTCGCTCTTCCCAACGCCGCTCTCGCCGAGGATAAGCATACCCTCGCCGTAGACTTCGATAAGAACGCCGTGACGTGTTATTCTCGGAGCGAGGTGGAGGTTGAGGAACGCGATGAGCGCTGACATAAAGCTTGAAGTGCTTTCCTTTGAGCGGAGGAGCGGAACTTCATACTTCTGCGCGATAGTCACCATTTCGGGGAAATACGGCAGCTCACGGGAGATGATGAGTGCAGGGATATGCTGCGCAAAGAGCATATCAAGGCGCTCTGTTCTCGTCTGCTCGTCAAGCGTTGCAAGATAAGCGAACTCCATTTTTCCGAGTATCTGGATACGGGCGTTGCTGAAATATTCGTAGAAGCCCTGAAGCTGGAGTCCCGGACGGTTTACGTCATTTTCATCTATGAGTATCTTGGAAGCGTCCTGCGGAAGATATATCGCTTCAAGGTTGAATTCGTCAATAATAGCTTTGAGTTCAATGGTAAATTTCTTTTCAGCCATTTTCTGTTCCTCTTTCATTTTCATCAGCAGAATTTATTGAGATTTGCGTCATATTCAAAGCCTGCGGCGGAAAGTTTCGCCGTGATATCGGCTTTGCTTACATCGAGATCGTCACAAAGTGCGTCAAGGTTTGCGTATTTATCGCGGAGCATAGTGTTCACATAGCTTAAAAGCATAAAAGGGTCATTCGGCAAAGACATTGTTTTCTCCTTAAAGATAGATAACACCGCTGCGGAAAAACCGTAACGGTGTTGTTATGGGGTCTGCCGGACCGCACGGGCATATTCTTTTTCGTTTGATCCGTCAGAAACCCTTATGTACATTTTTAATAGAGGAACTTCATCAGCTTGGACTTTTCGGAAGCGAATTCTTCATCGTCCATCAAGCCCTCATCGTGCATAGCTTTGAGCTTCTTGACAGCTGTCTGGAAGTCCTCAAGCGACATCTTTTCTCCGTCCTTCGGAGTTGGGATATCAACAGCCTTTTCTTTCTTTTCAGCAGGTTTTTCTTCTGCTTTTTCCTGCTTGGGTTCAGCCTTGACAGGTTCTTTTTCGGGTTCTTTCTCAGGCTGCTTCGGAGGTTCGGGTTTATGCGTAGGAACGATCTTCGGTTCTTCGATAACGTCCTCGTTTATATCGACTACGCCGATCTCTTCGATAGATTCGCTTGGGATATATCCCGGATTCTCGACAGTCTGTGCTTCGGGAAGATCGGACGTATCGGGGATAACGATCTCATCGAACGAATCAGTGAGAGGAACTTCGGAAGTCTTTTCTTCAGCTGCCTCTTCGAGTATGGAAACATCAGCCTCGGGAGCGGCTTCAAGAATATCGTCGATCTCAACAGCATCGGAGTGCTTTGCAGTATACTCTTCCTTGACGGGTTCTTCCTTAACTGGCTCTTCTGCCTTTTTCTCGGGAACGATAGGTGTGAAATCGTCCAGTCCGAGGATATCGGCAACGGTGAAATCTTCGCCCTTCTTAGTCTTTTTGTCCTTATCCTGCTTGTCATAGCCTGCGGTAGCATTGAGGAATTCCTCGTCAGCTGCCTTTTTGAGGCGCTCACGCTCTTTCTGCTTTTCTTCCTCGCTCGGCTGCTTTTTCGGAGCGTGTTTTCTGTCATAATCAGCCTTTGCATCGTTGATAAGGCGCATAATTTCCTCAGCATTCGGGAAATGAGGGAGGATAATTCTCTTTCTTGACGGAACGCCCTTTTCGACCTCATCGCACTGAACGTTGATCGGCTGGCTCTTATTATTGGTATTGATTGAGATCTTTGTGATATCTTCAAGACCGCATACATACTTTCCGTATTCGGGATCGTCTTCCTTAGTTCCCTTCTGAACGCAGATATAGCCTGCGCCGTAGATATGTGCGGCAGTTATGGTAACAGTGATATCGAGCGGCTTTGAAAAAACGCTTTCCTTGTAGATCGTTTCAAAGCTTGCGAGCTTTTTCTCACTGTAAACATTTGTCTGATCGTCCATTTGTAACACCACTTTCAATAATAATACCGGCAGCGATGCAGAAAAAGCTGCAAAAAGCTGTCCGCAAACGTATTATCAAAAATACTTCACAAGTATTATAGCATATTTTCTAACATTAGTCAAATAATATTAATAAAAACAGGTATAGAATTTAGCGATATTTTTTTAGCTATTTATACAAAAATACACTTGGAGTTGTTTTTTATTTTTATGTGGTTTCCCAAAAAGTTGATAAGGAATGTCCTTTCTCCCTATCTATTATATGTGATTTTCGTCCAAAAATAACAGCCGCAAAAGCCTATTTCGCCGAAAATTCGCGTCAAAAAATATTTTATATGGACAACTGAATAAAAATGATATATAATAAAAGTGCTGCACAAAATCACGCTGAAAGGTTGCTTTGAATGGAACTCAATTATATAAATACAACTAACATCAACTCGGGACTGGAAAACGATACGGAGGGCTTCATCAGAAACTCCGAAAATATCTATCAGGATCAGCTCCGCATTGCTGCAGAAAAAATTTATATGAGCCGTGAAGAACGTCCGCTCGTCCTGCTTTCGGGTCCGTCAGGCTCGGGCAAGACTACTACCGCACTTCGCCTTGCCGCGCTTCTTGGAAATAAAGGCTTGCAGGTACACACGCTTTCGATGGATAACTATTTTCTCCCTGCAGGTGCAGGCGAATTTCCCGTTGACGAAAACGGCAGGACCGACCTTGAATCGCCGTACCGACTGGATATACCGATGTTTTCCGAGCATCTTGAAAAGCTTTCAAAGGGCGAACCCGTTGAAATGCCTATTTTTGACTTCACCACGCAGTCGCGCTCGGATTTTATCCCCGTCGCAAGAAAAAGCAACGAGATCATCATCATCGAGGGCATACACGCGCTCAACCCCGAAGTTACGGGTGATTCGGACGATTTCACGACCTGTATGTACGTCAGCGTAAGAACAAGAATACGCACAAAGTACGGTCTTACACTTCACCCGAGAAAAATACGACTTATGCGCAGGCTCAACCGCGACCGCCTCTTCCGCTGCCGCAGTCTCGAAGATATTTTCGATATGTTTGAGAGCGTCACCAAAGGCGAGGAAAAATACATTATGCCGTACAAAAAGCGCGCAACTATCGAGATCGACTCGTTTATCCCATACGAAGCGTCCGTTTATGCGAAGATGCTCAGAAGTGACGTTGAAAACAACCGCGAAGCTTTTTCCGCTATCGAGGACGGCGATGTTATGCTTAAAGTCCTCACCGAGCTTGAACCGCTTTCGGAAGAACTTGTGCCGTCCGATTCGCTTGTCCGCGAATTCATCGGCGGAAGCAGCTTAAATTATTAAGCAGCTTAAACTATTGATTTAATGGAGTAAAAAATGGCAGGAAAATTATATGTTGTCGGAACACCGATAGGAAATCTCGGCGATATGACCTACCGTGCGGCAGAAACGCTCGAAAAGGTCGATTTTATTTGCGCCGAGGACACAAGAGTGACCTTGAAGCTTCTGAATTATTTTGAGATAAAAAACAAGCTCGTCAGCTTTCACGAACATTCGTCAAGACAGATATGCGAGGGCATTGTTTCGCGTATTCTGGACGGCGAGAACTGCGCTGTAGTTTCGGATGCGGGTATGCCCTGCATCTCTGACCCCGGAGCAGACCTCATCGCGCTCTGCGTTGAGAACAATATCGAAACCGAGGTAGTCCCGGGTCCTACGGCAATGGCATCTGCTGTTGCTCTTTCCAACATCTCCTCGGCAAGATTTGCGTTCGAGGGATTTTTATCCGTGACGAAAAAGCAGCGCTACGAGCATCTCAAATCCGTTGCGCACGACCCTCACACGCTCGTTTTCTACGAAGCGCCGCACAAGCTTCTCGCAACGCTCAAAGATATGCTTGAATATTTCGGCGACAGAAAAATTTCGCTCTGCCGCGAGCTTACGAAGATACACGAAGAAGTCGTTCGCACGACCCTTTCCGAAGCAATAGAAATATACGAAGCAATGCCGCCGAAGGGCGAGTTCGTTCTTGTTGTCGAGGGCTGCAAAGAGGAAGAAAGCACCGCTGCGCTCACTCTCGAACAGGCTGCCGAGCAGGCGCAGAAGCTCATCGATTCGGGCGTTAAGCCGTCTGAAGCCTGCAAGGAAACAGCGGCTCTCACAGGTTTCAAAAAGAGCGACATTTACAGCTTTATCATAAACGGTGGCAAAGAATGAACACACACATTTTCGGCAGCGGCAGCACTCACATCTACATAGGCATAATGAGCGGCGAAGAGAGCGAAGCCGAGGAGGTTTACGCTCTCGCAAAGCAGCTTACGGGCGCTGATTTTACGCTTATCGCGTTTGAAACGGAAAACTGGAACGATGAGCTTTCGCCGTGGTCTGCACCTGCCGTTTTCGGTGATGAAGCATTCGGCGGAAACGCTCAAAAAACGCTTGAAGTGCTGAAAAATGACGTTGTCCCGACCGTTGAAAGTGAAATAGGCAGACCCGAAAGGCGTTTTATCGGCGGATATTCCCTTTCGGGACTTTTTGCGCTCTGGTGCTGTTATGAATGTGACCTTTTTGGCGGTGCGGCAAGCTGTTCGGGTTCGCTTTGGTTTCCCAAGCTTGATGAATACATCGAAAGCAGACCCGTTCCGAGCGGGAAGTTCTATTTCAGTCTTGGGGACAAAGAACCAAAGACAAAAAACAAGGTCATGTCGGCAGTTGGTGACATGACCTTGAAGATATACAACAAATTCAGCGAAGCAAACGCCGACTGCAAGTTTGAATCCAACAGCGGAGGTCACTTCAAGGACTGTGCTCTGCGGCTTGCAAAGGGCGCAGCATTTCTTGCGGAATGATTTAATTGAAAAACTCTGCAAAGAAGCTGAAAACTACATTTATTGCGATGATGAAAAAGACTATTTTTATGACAATCGACACGGCTTTGGCATTTTTCGCCGAGTCGCCGCTTGTTTTCTGATCATTCTGATTTGTCGGGTTGTAAGGCTTGTAACCCTCGGGGATATGTACGCCCTCACCGCGCTCGGTTCTGTTGTAGGTCACTTTATCGTGGGTATGGTTTTCCAGCGAATCGCAGTTTATGGCGGCATCGTTGGAAACGAAGTCCTCGCCCCATACGGCTGAGCCGCAGTGCGAACAGAAATCGTCATCCTTGCTCATTCTATGACAGTTTTTACAGTATGTCATTTTTATCCCCCTTTCTCTTATGTTTGTTGTTTTACGGAAAACGGCTGCAAGATCGGTGCAGCCGTTTTTATTTATCTTTGATTTGATCCTTATTCAGCAAGGAGCTTTTCTGCGCTTGCGATCTTTACTGCGAGACAGAAGATATCGACTGCCTGCTCAAGTTCTGCGAGCGGTGGGAATGTTGGTGCGATTCTGATATTCTTATCCTCGGGGTCTTTCTTATATGGATATGTTGCGCCTGCACCTGTGAGGACAACGCCTGCTTCCTTACAAAGCTCAACAACACGCTTTGCGCAGCCGTTCAATGTATAAACGGAGATGAAGTAGCCGCCGTTCGGCTTATGCCATGTAAGTACGCCGAGGTCGCCGAGTTCCTTTTCAAGTGCATTGAGAACAAGTTCAAACTTAGGAGCGATAAGCTTCTTATGCTGTTCCATTTTAGCCTTGATGCCGTCGAGGTTCTTGAAGTAGCGGACGTGGCGGAGCTGGTTTATCTTATCGTAGCTGATATACTGCATACCGAGGATCTTTTCAATCTGTGCGATATTAGCCTTTGAAGCTACCATTACTGCAACGCCTGCGCCGGGGAAGCTGATCTTCGATGTTGAAGCGAATTCAAACACCATATCTTCCTTGCCCGTCTTCCTGCACTCGTCAAAGATATTGAGGAGAGTATCGGGTGTATCTGTGAGGTGGTGAACGCAGTAAGCGTTATCCCAAAAAATACGGAAATCCTTAGCCTTTGGTGAGAGGTTTGCAAAACGCTTTACTGTTTCATCGGAATATGTGATGCCGTCAGGGTTGGAGTACATAGGAACGCACCAGATACCCTTGATGGATTCATCTTCGGAAACGAGCTTCTCTACCATATCCATATCGGGGCCTGTCGGTGTCATAGGAACGGTTATCATTTCGATGCCGAAGTTCTCGCAGATACCGAAGTGACGGTCATAACCCGGCGCAGGACAGAGGAACTTTACCTTGTCGAGCTTGCACCAAGGCTTTTCACTGCCGAGAACGCCGTGAGTCATTGCTCTTGCAACTGTATCATACATAAGCGAAAGGCTTGCGTTGCCGCCGACGATAACCATTTCGGGGTCAACTCCGAGCATTTCGGCGAAAAGCTTCTTTGCTTCGGGAATACCCGTGAGAACGCCGTAGTTGCGGGCATCTGTGCCGTCTTCGCACTTCATATCGGACTTGCTGTTGAGTGTATCGAGCATATCCATTGTGATATCGAGCTGATCTGCGCCTGGCTTACCTCTTGCCATATTGAGCTTAAGACCCTTTGCCTTGTAAGCTTCGTAAGCCTTTTCGCTTTCAGCCTTGAATTCTTCGAGCTGTGCCTTGTTCATTTCTTTAAGCAGCATAATGAAATCTTCCTTCCCATTCAAAAAAGTTTTTCCAAACTTCGTAAAATTACACAAATTACAGCTGTTTTTTTAATAATAATTTACTCCCTTGAAAAACAGTTGTACTCCCTGCAAATACATTTTTAGATTCGCGCTATATATTATAATATAGCATTTTTGTAATAAATGCAAGTCTTTTTAAAAGCTTTTGCATATTGTTAATATTTAGTTCACATAAAGCATAACAATCCATTTTTGTATAAAAAACGGCAGCTATGTTCTTCATAACAAAACCGAAAGATCATAACTGCCGTATTTTTAATAGATAGAACCTGTCGTTCTCGGGAATGGGATAACGTCACGAATGTTGGAGATACCCGTTGCATACATTATAAGACGCTCAAAGCCAAGTCCGAAGCCTGCGTGTTTTGCACCGCCGTATCTGCGAAGGTCAAGATACCAGTCGTAGGCTTCCGTGTCAAGTCCAAGCTCGTTCATTCGCTCGGTCAGAAGGTCAAGTCTTTCCTCACGCTGGCTTCCGCCGATAAGCTCACCCACTCCGGGGACAAGCAGATCGACCGCTGCAACGGTCTTTCCGTCGTCGTTGAGTCGCATATAGAAAGCCTTTATCTCCTTTGGATAATCGGTGACGAAAACGGGCTTGCCGTAAATTTTTTCGGTAAGATAACGCTCGTGCTCGGTCTGGAGGTCACAGCCCCAGAACACGGGATATTCAAACTTTTCGCCGCAGTTTTCGAGCTTTTCGATAGCTTCGGTGTAACTTACCCTTGCGAAGTCGGAGTTTACGACAGCGTTAAGGCGTTCGAGCAAGCCTTTATCGTAGAAATCGTTGCAGAATTTGAGTTCGTCCGAACACTCGTCGAGAAGTGCACGGAGAACATATTTGAGCATACTCTCGGCAAGCTCCATATCGTCTTCAAGGTCGGCAAAAGCTATCTCGGGTTCGATCATCCAGAACTCGGCGGCGTGGCGCTGAGTGTAGGATTTTTCAGCACGGAATGTCGGTCCGAACGTGTAAATTTTGCCGAAAGCCATTGCCATGCATTCGCCCTCGAGCTGTCCCGAAACGGTCAGCGATGCAGGCTTGCCGAAGAAATCCTGCGTGTAATCGACCGAGCCGTCCTCCGTTCTCGGTATCTCATTGAGGTCGAGCGAGGTCACGCGGAACATCTCACCTGCGCCCTCGCAGTCATTCGCTGTGATGAGCGGAGTGTGCGCATAGACGAAGCCGTTTTCGTGGAAAAATCTGTGGAGCGCCTGCGAAGCGACCGAGCGCACCTTAAAAGCAGCTTGGAACGTGTTCGTTCTCATTCTCAGATGTGAGACAGTGCGGAGATATTCAAGGCTGTGAGCCTTTTTCTGCAAGGGATAATCGGGTGTCGAAGCGCCCTCGACCGTGATGCTCTCGGCGTTGACTTCAAGCGGCTGTTTTGCGTTCGGAGTAAGCACGACCTTTCCGCTGACGGATATTGCCGCGCCCGTATTGAGGTGCGAAACGGCTTCAAAATCGTCCACCTTTTCGCTCTCGGCAACTATTTGCAGCTGCCTGAAACAGCTGCCGTCCGATATCGACAGGAACGCAAGTCCTTTGCTCACGCGGACGGACTTCACCCAGCCGCAGACGGTAACATTTGCGCCGTTTTCGGGCGCATTTTCATAAAGCTTTTTTATCTCGGTTCTTTTCATTTTCAAAACTTCCTTTATTTGTTTATCGCATAAAGATTTGTTTCCCACGCAGGGATATAAAGCTGATGACGGACATACAGCTTCAAATTCGGGTTAAGTTCGAGCAGCTGCAGGGGTATCGCGAACAAGTCCTCGTTGCGGTGGTAAAGCGCGGAAATGACGTTCGCACCGCCGCTGATATGACGTTTTGCACCCTCAATGGCTTCACGCTCCGAACCCTCAACGTCCAGTTTTATGAGCGTGATCTGCTCGGCTATCGCATTATCGACCGAAAGTGCGGTCGTTTCTATCTCGCCCTTGGAGGAATTCTGCGACATTCTGCCCTCGTTTTTGGTGAAGCGAAGAACGGTATCCTCGTTCCAGGCGGCGGCATTGAAAGCCGTTATATCGTGAAGCTCCTCGGTGTTTTTGCAGAGCTTGCGGAAATTTTTCGGGTTCGGCTCAAAGGCGTAGATATGCTCGTACTCGCCATTTGACGCTTCGGCGAATTCAAGCGCAGTGTCGCCGTTGTATGCGCCGAGGTCAACGTATCTTTCGTTTTTTCCGAGCTTCACAAGCGAAGAATATACCTCGCTTTTGTCCGAGGTGCAGGCGTTCAGATACTCTATTTTGCCGCTTATTTTGAAATTTATCACGTTTTCGTATGTTTTGCGCGATGCTTCATCTTCAAGTCTTTCATAAACGGCTTCAAACTTGTCCCTGTTCTCGCAAAAGTAATCATAGTCGAACAAGCCGCCGCCCGCAACGGGAACATCGGGCGCAAGAAGCAGATGCTTTTCGGCGATGCTGTTCACGCGCTTATAAAGGCTTTCGTAGCCTGCGGCGAACGCAAGAACGATAACAAAATCGTCCACAAGCTGTTCTATCTGCGAAAGCTTATGCACAAGATGACCCTCAAAGCTGTGTCCGCGGACGAATTCGTCGCTCGCGAAAAAGCCTGCGGTCGGGATATTGTATTTTTCAAAGACGGAGAGTATCTTCAGCGCGCCGTCGCCCATTCCGTATATGAAAATCGGCAGGTCGGTCTTCTGCAAAAACTCCCAACAGCTTTGCGTTTCTTTTATTTCAAGCGCCATTTTTGTCACCCGTCAAATTCGTCATCATCGTTATGGTCGCAGTGGCAGTCGTGGTCAGCGATGTCTGCGCCTATCATATCCCTGCCGCGCACTCTGTAGCGGTCACGCTGGATATCAACGTTTTCTTCGAGCAGTTCAATAAACTTTCTCGGTGCTTTTATCGATTTTACGACCTTAACGGGAGTGTCAACATCGCGGCAGTTTATCGTGACCGTTCCGCAGCCGAAAAGGCGCTCGCCGAATGACATTTTAAGGCTCTTATCGGAAACTCGGTAGAGCTCGATCTCGTCCTCACAGATAGAAAAAAAGCCCGTCTGCGTGATGAACTTCTTTTCGGTGAGGATATAGCGTGTGAACGAAAGCGGAAGACCGAGGAATGTTCTTTTTTTGTCTGTCCATATATAGTCAAAATCTATTCTTGCCATAAAATGACCTCCATAAGAATTTTCGCATAAAATACACCTTAATTATAATACAATTAAAAAGATATGTCAACGAAATTCCGAGGAAACCAATTTTTCACGAAACAGAGGTCATTTTTTTATGGAAATTTATATCGTTCAGCAGGGCGACACCGTTTCATCTGTCGCCGCGCGCTTCGGAGTATCTCCGCAGAGGATAATCGCCGATAATTCGCTCGCGCTCCCCGATAATTTGGCGGTCGGGCAGGCACTTCTGATACTTATTCCCGAAGTTGTTCACACCGTTCGGAGCGGCGAAACGCTCGAAAGCATCGCCCGTGACTACGGAACGACCGTGCGCAGGCTTCGGCGGAACAATCTCGGTCTGACTTCGCGCGAATATATTTACGAGGGCGAAACTATCGTTATCAGCTATGAAAATGAGCGCTCGGGAAACCTAAGTCTGAGCGGCTTTGTCTATCCCGGCGTAAATCGGAACATACTCCGTCAGGTAGCTTCGTTTGCGGAATATACCATTATTTTCGGTTACGGTTTTACCCCCGAGGGAACGCTTATCGTCCCCGATGACAGCGAGGTCGTGAGTATCGCGAAGCAGTTCGGTTCAAAGGTGCTTCTTAGCCTTTCGCTCATCAATGCGGACGGCAGCTTTTATTCGGGAAAGCTTGCTCCGCTTCTTACCGATGCGGGATTTCAGAACCGTGTTCTTTCGCAGATGATAGACGAAATAAAGCGCAAGGGTGCAGACGGAATGGACATCGATATGGAGTATATCCCTGCGGTGTACAAGGACGGCTTTTTGGCTTTCGTGCAAAACACCGCTGACCGTCTTCACGCGGAGGGTTTGGTGCTGAACATCGACCTCGCCCCGAAAACGAGCGCAAATCAGCAGGGTACGCTTTACGAAGCGCATGACTATCCGTCACTCGGCGCAAGTGCCGATCTTGCGTTTCTTATGACTTATGAATGGGGGTATCAATTTGGTCCGCCGCTCGCTATTGCGCCGATAAATAATGTCCGTAAAGTCGTTGATTACGCGATAACGGAGATATCGCTTGAAAAGATATACCTCGGTATGCCGAACTACGCATACGACTGGACGCTGCCGTTCATTCAGGGCGAAAGCGCCGCCGAGGTCATAGGCAACCGCACTGCCGCGGCGAGGGCAGCTGAATACAATGTGCCGATACTTTATGACGAAACTGCGCAAAGTCCGTACTACACCTATTTTGACAGCGAGGGACGGGAGCACATCGTCTGGTTCGAGGACGTTCGCAGTGTAAAAGCGAAGCTTGATCTTATCCGTGAATACTCGCTCAGAGGTGCAGGTGTATGGAACTTTATGCGCGCCTTTCCGCAGGCTTATCTGCTTATGGAGAATATGTTTGAGCTGGACTGATGCTGTGGCAAATGCGTAATTCGTAATTTTTTCTCCGTAAATTTTCTGTAGGAAACGTTTTTTTGTCCCGCGCCGCAGGGCATTTATACAATAAAAACAAACCTGTTTTCATCGGGATCATTCCTTTGAAAACAGGTTCTTATTATTCGCGGTAATTTTGTATGCCGAAAAATCGCTTCGCGATTCGGGACGGGCAACCCGTCCCCTACAATTTCTGTGTTCGTCTTACGCTAAGGAAACGCTGATTAATACGTTTTTGCCATTTTTCAAAATGTCCTCAAAGGCGTAAACTCGTACATTTCTCAAAATGGCAAAACGAACGCTTCGCTTTAATCAGCTTTTTCCTAAAAATCGGCGAATTTGTCGGGCGAATATAGAATCCGCCCCTACAAAATTCGGCGTTTTGAATTTAATTTGCGGAGCAAAATAATTCCGCATTCCGCATTCCGAATTTAAACTCACATTCCGTTCGGGTTCTTCTGTGTGAAGTTCCAGCTGTCTGCGCACATTTTGTCTATATCATACTGTGCTGTCCAGCCGAAGAGCTTCTTTGCCTTATCGGTGTTTGCATAACATTCTGCAATGTCGCCTGCTCTTCTGCCGACGATCTTGTAGTTGATCTTCTTGCCCGATGCTTTTTCAAATGCGTGTACAAGCTGGAGTACGCTTGTGCCCTTGCCGGTACCGAGGTTTACGGCTTCACAGCCCTTATGCTCGAGGTTATACTTTACTGCGCAGAGATGTCCCTTTGCGAGGTCTACAACGTGGATATAGTCACGAACGCCCGTGCCGTCAACTGTATCATAGTCGTCGCCGAAAACGCTGAGGCACTGGAGCTTTCCTACTGCTACCTGTGCGATATAAGGCATAAGGTTGTTCGGAATGCCGTTCGGATTTTCGCCGAGAAGTCCGCTCTCATGTGCGCCGATAGGATTGAAGTAACGGAGAAGCGCAACGCTCCAATCGCTGTCAGCCTTTGCTGTATCCATAAGTATCTGTTCAATCATTACCTTTGTATAGCCGTAAGGATTCGTTGCGGAGGTCGGCATAGTTTCATCGAACGGGATAGGATTGTTCATACCGTAAACCGTTGCGGAGGAGGAGAACACGATGTTCTTACAGCCATTCTCACGCATTGCACGGATAAGGTTGAGTGTGCCTGTGAGGTTGTTGTGGTAATACTCAACGGGCTTTACACAGGATTCGCCTACTGCTTTAAGACCTGCGAAATGGATAACTGCATCGATCTTATTCTCCCTAAACACTTTTTCCGTGCCCTCAAAGTCAAGCAGGTCGGTTTCATAGAATTTGAAGTCCTTTCCTGCAATTTTTTTGATTCTGTCAAGTGCTTCGGGTTTTGAGTTGCAGAAATTATCGAGGACTACGATATCATATCCTGCGCCGAGAAGCTCAACACAGGTATGGCTTCCGATAAAGCCTGCGCCGCCTGTAACAAGGATCGTACTCATAAGATATAACTTCCTTTCAGAAATATTTTCTGTTTTTATTTTATCACCAACTTGACTTTAAGTCAAGGGGTTCTCTAAAAACCGGAACACGAGCAAATTTTCGTTGGGACTTTGCGCAG